>JBBSXF010000121.1:0-2584 GCA_038045905.1 Nanobdellota archaeon | reverse complement strand
GTCGTAGTTTAGCTAATTTTTAAGCCTTTTTAGTCCGAAAAGTACTCAATCACCATATTTAATCTATTTTATTTTTATAATCCGAAATTTTCAATAAAACTCTCAATTACTCTGTATTCCATAAGAAAATCCTGTCCTTTCTTTGTTAAAGAGAATGTTTTTTTGTCTTTTCCATCTACGTCTAGCTTTATGAATTTCTTGACTATCAATTCATTTACATATTCCTTGAACATTTGTGGAGAAAGATTAGATGCATACAAAAGACGAGTCGGTTTTATCTGCCTATTGTCTTTTATTGTTTGAATTATATCCCTTATAACATCCAACCTTTCACGTTTCTTTGTAGTCATTTTATTTTTTAGTTACTTTTACAACTCCATATAAGAATAAAAGGAAAAACATGATATTCATTAATCCCACATCAATTAATAATCCGTGGTTCCATTCAAAATAAGAAGCTGCTAAGAAGTTAATTGTCCAAGCAACAAACCCAATCATAGTCGCAACAAAATAAAACTTTGGAAAGTCGTGCTTGACATTTTTTCTATAATTTTTGTAAGATAATACCGAAGCATAAGCAAAAATTAACATTTGTGAAAAGAACATGAAATAATAAGTTTGCAAAGTTTTATCCAAAAGTGCCAATACTAAAGCCATTCCATGAAAAACCATTACTTTTGCATTGAATAAAGAAGTTAGGTAAGTTTCATTAGGAGACTCTATTTTTTTCCAGATTAAACTATAAAGCAGGAAAAATCCAGCCATTATCAAAAAGTATTCAAAAAAGAATCCCACTATAAAAGCAGAATGCAGGGCTAAATCAGAAAATATTCCAAAAACATATCTTCCTACAAATGCGATTCCGAAAAAGAAAAATGCATTTCTAAAATATCTTATTCCTTGATGAAGGCTTAATTTGTAGAACTTGTCTGTCTTTAATACGATAAGCATGCAGATAGCAGTTATTGCTAAAGCATAAAAAACTTCAAGCATCCACTTGTATTCTATAACTAATGAACTTAAACTCATGAAAATCAAATCTTTTCACCTTTTTTAAAGTTTTATGTATTGGAGAATTTTAATGTATTACTCCTATATATCGTCTGTATATAGCTTTGTTTCTTACGCTTTATAAAGAACTTTTAGTTTACTTATTTAGAAAAAAGAGTTAGATATCCTTTGGAAATTTAATCTCATTCAACCCCTCGGGTACAGGGGCTCTGCTCCTGTATCCCAACCTCTCATATTCACATTCAAATAAAAAGGAGATGATAAAAAATGGATGAAGAACCCTACTGACCGATTGCAGGAATTTTGCTTTATGCAAAAGCACTAAGATAATTCAAGATACCTGCAAAACTAACCCATAGTAAATAAGGCACTAAAAGCCATGATGATTTTCGGCTAACTTTAAAGCTAATAAAAATCATTGAGATTATTGAACCCAATAAAATAATCAAATCAATAAAGGCTAGTGCTGGGTTCTTCATTGAAAAATAAAATAAACTCCATAATATATTCAATAAAAAATTAATTCCAAAAACAACATAGACTTTTGTTTTCATCTGCTTGTTCTTCGAACTTGTCGTTACAAAATATAATGATAATGCTATAAGAAAAAATAAAATATTCCAAACAATTGGGAAAACCCAGTTCGGAGGAGTTATTGAAGGCTTAATTGATTGATACCATTCGCTGTTTGTTCCTTGAATTGTAAAAAGACTTCCAATAAAAGCAACAGAATAAACTATTACAAGACATAAAACGAGGAGTTTCCAATTGATTTTCAACTTCCCTCTTTTCATAAATAAACATAGAAGATAAAGCTTAAAAACTCTTCTTTCATTAAAATTTTAGCAAGTTGGGTAGTTAACTTCGGGATTGATCCTTAAGTGGATAAGTGATGAATTATAATCGCTAATTCTGATGGCTCGCGTTGCACGCTATTGTCGCGAATTTTCAGAAGAAAATTCTGAGGAAGGTCCGCCCACCCCTGATTTATCAGGACAAGTCATTCGTGAAAATGAATTGCTGTGAAGCAAAGCGCTGTTACAGAAACGGCACAGCTCATTCCGAGTTATGAAAGCATGGCTGGAACTTTGAAGAATGAGATTTGATGAGACGAACATCTTGACTGGTGCAAGGTTTAAAACCGCATAGTTGAATGTTAACATGTTCGGTTCGTTATTCGTTAACGACGAACAACAGAAGGTGGCCTATTCCCAACTTGCTAAATAATCTAAATGGGACCACTGATACTCGCAACCCCGCTCACATAAAGGCAGTGATATTCGCGAAATTGCTCGGAGTCGAATAAAGAAAGAAACCAACATATTTTTTCATACTTCATTGCAGTTTACAACTGCAAATGGGACCACTGGGAGTCGAACCCAGGACACCTACGTCTTCAGCGTAGTGCTCTCCCGCTGAGCTATGGTCCCTTATCATCCATCTCTCGCGGATAATAAAATAATAAATTGTTAACTTTTAAACCTTTAGAATTAATAAAATTTCAAGATAAGCATATGTTGGGCTATGTGTAAATTCTAATCCAGAAACGTTGGATTAATGTTCCATTCATACT
>JBBSXF010000120.1:0-30905 GCA_038045905.1 Nanobdellota archaeon | reverse complement strand
TATTTGATATTTGTGTAAGGAGGGCGGTTTAGTGCGGATTTGTACTAATCACCAAGAATTTAAATGAAAGGTTAGGTAAAAAATAATGAAAGACATTCTTTCAACTAGCAGAGAAGAATATGATTGGTTAGAAAAAGGGTATGATAAAATTAAAAGGATATTTAGTATAGAGACAAATGTTGACTTAATCATAAGAAGAGGAATAAGTATCGGTGAAAATAAAAAAAGAATTGATATTGCTCCTTTGAACTTCGGAGAAATACTCAATGTCAGTAAATATCATGGTGCTAATTCCGATTGGACTCTTGTAGGAAGCGGACGTGAAGAATGGAGAATAGAGGGACCAGAATGCAACTATACTATTCATCAAAAAGCTTCACGAACATTAACAAATTTAGTTTAATTTTATTAAATCTTTCTCAATTTCTCTCTCACTACTTCCTCATCTCCCGGATTAGTAACTCCCATCAATAAATCTGGAGTGGTGTATAAGTTCATAATAATTTTTTTTTGTCGTATTAACGAAGAAATATTTTCTGGCATTAAGGCCTCTATTTTTTATCTTCTTTATTTTTTTCCTTGAATTCTTGAAGAATGTTAGACAAACCAATCAAAACTTCTGGTTGAAGTGCAAAAATGTTCATACTGCATAAAGAATTTTCTGTTAGGTTTTTCTCTGCAAGGAGAGATTTTTCAATTTCAAAATTTTCTTTTATTTCAGTAATAATACTTCCTTCTGTCTGATAAATCCCCCGATTTGTTTTTCCTTGTTCTGGGATACAGGTTCCTAACTTAAATCCTAAAGTTGCACAAGTATTATACTTCTTTAGATGCTCTACAAGAATTCTAAAAGAATTTTCTCCGTATAAATCATCTCCATTGCAAACAACAAAAGGACAGTCCAAAAAAATTTTTGCTGAACATAAAGCATCTGTTGTTCCCCATGGCTTGTCTCTTTTAGATTCATCATAAAACTGCCTTGCATAACAAATTGGAATTCCTTTGTAATTATTTCCAAATTTTTCTTTAAAAGGAATTTCTGTCTTGTTTCCAACAATAAAAATTATTTTTGTAAATCCTGCTGGAAGTGCCTGTTTCAAAGAATGCTCAATTAATGTTTCTCCGTTATCTCCAACAACTGCAAATTGTTTTATCTTGCCTAAAAACCTGCTAGAAATTCCTGCAACCATATAAACTAAAGCTAATTCACCCATTTTTTAGAAAAGAAACAGGTCTATAAAAAGATTAGGTAGTTGCATTATATGAAGTTAACTTACTCCGAATTAATTAAAGGATTTAACAAATTTATAAGAATATCTGCTGTGGGGTAATTATTAGAATCATAACAAGGGAGATATTCTGCAACATTTATTCCAGTTAGATTTCTTCCTTTGCATATTAAAGCGGATATTTCTTTGACTTCGCTAAACATCATTTCCCCATTATAGTTTCCTTGATGCCACATAGTAGCTTTTGTTATTCTCTCTGAAAATACATCTATATCAAAAGAGAGGAAAATATTTTTTTTATACTGTTGGGTGAATATTTCATGAGGTCTTAGTAGTATTGATTTTCCCAAATCATTTCCTTCTGCTTTAAAATGAAAAAAACATTCTCCTGTTCCTATAAAAAAACATCTTCCCTTCATAAAATTTACAAAAGAACCATTATTAAAGTAATTGGGCATTCCTTCATCACAACAATCGTCAGAATGCTCGTCAAAAAATATGTGGTCTGTTTCTCGCTGATTCTTTCCTACAAAAGCAGTTAAGTAATGAAAGGGGCCTATTACAAGTGGTTTTTTATTTGAAGAATTTGCAATTCTTTCTACCAGTTTAGCTTTTTTGAATTCCGAGGCAGTTTCTATTAGAGGTAATTCGACTATTTCATTTATTCCTAATTTTTCACATATTGTTCGGTAGATGTAAATTCTTTCTTCTGGATTTTTTACCCATTTGTCTGGACATGGAAAGAGAATTCCTCTCCAATCTGTATTTGCCATGAAGATACGAATAATTAGTATTTTTATAATTTCGCTATAGCAATATTTATAATCAATTCTTTAAGTTACTATTTTAATAAAGTGAGGCAAAGATATGTGGAGTTTATACCAAGAGGATAATTTTCTAAAACCATTGCAATTTTCAAATGGAAAAACGCAGGAAGATGTTGTAAATGAAGTTTTGGCTTCTATAAAAGAGGGAAATAGAGTTATTTTCATAAAAGGTGTCTGCGGAACTGGGAAATGCTTAGAAAAGGATTCCCTTATATTTTGTAAACCAAAAGAAGAACTTTATTTTGGGTATTATCCAATCTCTGATTTAAATGGAAAACAGGGTGAACTCTT
Organism: Nanobdellota archaeon; assembly: GCA_038045905.1. Lineage (GTDB taxonomy): Archaea > Nanobdellota > Nanobdellia > Pacearchaeales > GW2011-AR1 > RBG-13-33-26. Next base: position 28,558 of record JBBSXF010000120.1, on the reverse strand, counting down.
TTCGTTGAATGAAAAGGGGGGGATTACTCCTTCCAAATTTGATAATGTTAGAAAAACCGGAGTAAAAAAGATATACTCTCTTAAGACAAGAACTGGAAGAGAGATACTTGCTTCTGCAAATCACCCATTTTTAACAATTACTAAAAATGGAATTGAGTGGAAAAAATTGGAGGAATTAACTGAAAAAGATTACATTTGTTTACCTCATAAAGTAAATTTTAAGGGGAATTCTTCTTTAGAAGATGAAAAGATAAAAGTATTAGCGCACTTAATAGCAGAAGGAGGATTGGGCGATAAAGCGGGTTCTCCAAAATATTCTCAAGATAGAACAATCTCTCCAAAAATTAGAGAAGATTATGAAGAAGCATTAAAAAAGCTGTTTCCTGAAGGAGAACTTAGGAATAATCATCAAACAAATGTTACCATTGTATTTAATAATAGAGACACTCGATTTGGAACAACAAATAAATTAAGATTATTTATTCGGGAGTTTGGGCTTGACAGAACAAAGTCGGGGGATAAATTCGTACCAAAGATTATATTCAATTTAAAGGAAGAGAAAATTGCCCTTTTTTTAAGGACTTTATTTTCTGGGGATGGAACAATATATTCAAGAAAACAAACATCAAAGAGAGAGGAGTTTATTGTGGAATATGATTCTATTTCTAAAAGATTAATTCAAGATGTTTCTTTATTGTTTAACCAACTTGGGATTGCTCATACCATAACTTCAAAAAGATTTAGAAATAATTTAAATTATTGTTACAGGATAACTATCTCTAATCAACCCCAAGTAAAGAAGTTTATAGAAAAAATAGGCTTTATTGGAGAAAAACAAGAGATTGCCTTAAGAATTCTCCCAAAATTAAAAGAACACAAATTTACTAATATAGATAAGGTTCCAAGAGTTATTCGAGAATATTTAAAGGGGAGGGGACATGCTTATAATGAGTTAGATAGATTTTTGAATTATGAAGAAATAGAGAGATTAAGAAAACATATTGGATTTAAGAAGATACAAAAAGATACAACAATTCAAACTCCTTGTGTATTCAAACAGGGAAAAATAGATTTTTTGAGAATTCATTTAGAGAAGGTTAATAGTTATATTAAAGACCCAATTATTTCATTTATATGCAATAAAGAAATTATATGGGATAAAGTAAAAGCTATAGAATACAAAAAACAAGATGAAACTTATGACTTAGAGGTTCCCGAATTCCATAATTTTATTGCAAATGGGATAATTGCTCACAACTCTGCTATTGCATTGAACATAGCAAAAGAAATTGGAAAAACTTGCATTGTTGTTCCTGGAAAAACTCTCCAAAATCAGTATAAAGAAGATTATGAAAATAAAAAGTATTTGATGAAAGAAAATGGGGAAAGATTAAAAATTAGTGTTATCACTGGAAGAAAAAATCACAAGTGCAAATATTTAGAAGACAAGAATGTTCCAATCTTCAAAGAAGAAAGAAACCTTAAGCTAAATGAAATTTTTGATAGAAAGGAAAAGGAAACAAATCTCACTGCAGATAATCCATTTATCCCTTGCAAGATAGAAATAAAAGAAAAAAATTCAAATAGAATTTTTTCATATTTAAAGGATAATAAAGCAATAAATCCTAAAAATTTCAAAACGATAAAAGATGTTAAAAGAGCTTCAATTGCTCCTGTTTGTCCCTATTGGTGTCCTGTTTTTCCAGATAAATTTGAATTGGGAGGGAAAAATTTTGAGGGTGCAAAAAAAAGGAGTTATATGGGATTAAAAGGCATAAAATATATTGTCTATGAAAGAAAACCAGGTTGCAAATTCTATGAACAATTCAACTCGTTCATTGACTCCGATGTTCTTGTTTTTAATTCGTTGAAATATAAATTAGAATCAAGCATGAATAGAAAACCTGAAGCAGAGGCTGAAATAATTGATGAATGCGATGAATTTTTAGATAGTTTTTCAAATCAAAGATCTATTAATATAGACAGATTACAAAATTCTCTAAATCAAATTTTTTCTGAATATGAAGGTTATGAAAAGATAATAAGAGAAATAAGCATTGCAATTGAAGGAATAAAAAATAATCCAGAAGTACAGCATGCGGTTTTTTCAAAACAAATAATCCCCCTTAAAAAAACAGAAATTTATGATTTATTAAAAATTATACTTGAAAATATGGAATTTCTTGATGATATAGACGACGAAAGTTATTTATTTGAAGTTGCTGAAACTGCAAGAATTTTTGATGAATTCTTTGATGAGACATATTTAACTTTCAACAAGAAAGATAACAATTTAATTGTCGAACTCGTTACAACAAACCTTGCAAAAAGAATGAAAGAGATGCTGGATAAAAATAAAGTCATTATCATGATGTCTGGAACAATTCATTCAGAAAATGTTTTAAAAAATATTTTTGGATTAGAAAATTTCAAAATTTTAGAAGCAGAAACAGAACAGCAGGGAAGCATTGAAATCAAAAGAACTGGCATGGAATTTGACTGCAAGTATCCTATTGAAAGCAGAGAAAAATACTTACTCGCATTAGATAAATGCATTGAAGTTTCTAAAAAACCAACCTTGATTCACATTAATTCTTTTTTTGACTTGCCTGATGAAAATGAGATGAAAAAGTTCAATTTGAAGAATACAATAAACAGGGAAAAATTAAAGGAAATACAAGAAGGAGAAAATACAGATGAAAATATTCGAAAATTCAAGAGACAAGAAATAGATATTTTATTTTCAACTAAATGTACAAGGGGTATTGACTTCCCTGGAGAACAATGCAATAGCATTGTGTTTACAAAATATCCCAATCCTGACATAAAATCTCCCTTTTGGAATATTTTGAATAAAACAAATCCTACATACTATTGGGAATTTTACAAAGACAAAGCACGAAGAGAACTTCTCCAAAGAATATATCGTGGGTTAAGATTTAAAGAAGACCATGTTTATTTGTTAAGTCCAGACGAAAGAGTATTAAGGGCGATGGAAGTTTAGTTAATATAGTAAGTTTTAAAACCTATTAATTAATTTATAATTCTATAAGCCTCCGTGGCACAATGGTACTGCACTCGCCTTGAGAGCGAGGCCGTAAGGCTTCCAGGTTCGATTCCTGGCGGGGGCGTTTTCCTATGAAATTCAAAAAAAGAGCGATAATTATTACGGGGATATTAATTGTTTTAGTTAGTATTTTTTTATTTGTCAATCCATTAAAAACGGGAAAAGTAATTAATTCAAATTCTGGAAATAGTCAACCAGTGAAAGTTGTTCCTTTATTAGAAGAGGAAAGACAAAAAGTTGCTCAAACATTAATAACTAGCGAATTTATTAAAGATATTCCCGAAGATTATCCTATTGCTTTAAGTTTTTTCAGTTTCGAAGGAAATGAGAGGATATGGCGTGATAGTTTTTTGATAGGAAAAAATACCTTATTATCTCAAGGGACTCCAACAATTTATCTTTCATTGCATGCTAAATATATTTCAGAATTTAATGGAAACAATTTATGTGAAATCATTCAAACTGCTAATAAGAATCATGATTTGGGATTTGACAGCGATTATAATTCTGCTAACTTGCTTTTGAAATATGCGAGGATGTTAAAACATAGAGAATGCTTTGGTTTTTAAGAATTATTTCTTTTTTCTAAATAGCCCTTTAATCTTCCACCACAAAGACTCTTTTTCAAGAACAGGCATTTCGTCTGGAACAACTTTAACAACTTCATGTTCTATCTGCGGTTTTTCTTTCATTGTCGGAGCTTCTTTTGCAAGTTCATTCATTGCCTCTTTTAATGCTTCGTCTATTGTGCTTCTCAAATAACCTTGATTAATTAAAGCAATTCTAAGGGTGTCAACAGGATAACTCTTTTTGAGATTTTTTTTAAGATATTCAACAAGTTTTACTCTATAAGTATTGTCTACCATTAACGAATATATGAAAAGCTGAGTTTAAAAAATTAGCTATCCTGTATTTTAATTGGTTTTTGAGTAGAAAAAAAGGCTAGGGCTTCTTTGATGCGAATCTTGGATTCTGAATGAATTGTCAAAAGTTTTTCTCCTTTTTTTAGTTTCTCTCCAACATGTTTGTAAATGTACAATCCTGCTGATTTATCCATCGGACATCCTGCCACCCTCGCTAAAGAATTTATTTTTTTATTATCAAATTCAATAATTTTCCCGTCTCTTTTCATTAGAACGTCTTTTTTGAATTTGGAAGGTTTAATTCTATTTAGGTTTCCTCTTTGGGCTGTAATTATTTCTTTGAACTTTTCAAATGCTTTTCCAGAAAATAAAATTTTTTCTGCTAATTTTTTTCCTTCTCCTTTTTTAGCTTTTCCGGTCATTTCAAAAAGCTCTCCTGCTAAAAAGAGGGATTTATTTTCTAAATCTAATGGGCGGTCTTCAGTGTGTTTAAGGACTTTGATTAAATCTATCATTTCTAAAGCAGGACCAATTCCGTGCCCAATAGGTTCATCTCCCCGTGTTAATACTATTCTCATTTTTTTATTAAAATGCTTACCTAAATATTCAAATTTCTTTCCTAATTTCAAAGCTTTCTCTCTGCTGACTTTAGCTGTTTTTCCATAAGGGATATCAATAAGGATATATTTTGCTCCTAGTGCCAATTTTTTTGACATGATAGACGCAAGTAATTGGGATTCTGGATCTATGTTTAGCATTTTTTCAATAGTTATTATTTTTTCATCTGCTGGGACTATTTCAAGTGAGCCCCCCCAGATTAAGCAAGCTCCTGTTTTTTCAACTATTTTTTTTAATTCTTTCATAGAAAAATCAACTTCTGCAACTGTTTCTATAACATCTGCTGTTCCTGCTGCGGTTGTAATTGCCCTTGAAGAAGATTTTGGAACAATCAATCCGCCAGCAGAACAGATTGAAACAACAATAGGAGTAGTTCTATTTCCTGGAATTCCTCCGATAGAATGTTTATCAACGATAAACTTACCTTTTAACTTTAATCTTTCTCCAGAATTTAAAATTGCATTGATAAGATAAATAACTTCTTGCATATTCATACCTTTTTCATACATTGCAGAAATAAAAAGAGCTATTTCTGCTTCAGACAAAGTGTTGTTTATAACTTCACTTATTATATTACTAATTTCTTTTTGATTTAATGCCTCGCTGTTCATTTTCTTTTTTATAAAAATCATGCTCTGTGGAAGAGGAGATAAATCAACATCTACTTTCTGCCCTGCTGTCAAGGATAATCTTTCTTTAAGTTCAGAGGAGATTCCTATTTCATTTTTTTGCACAAGATTTGTGGAAATATCTACAATAGTGGACATTTCTTTTGAATTTCTTGATAAAGTTTTAACAACAATTCTATCTTTTGTTTTAACTCCCATTAATTCTGCAGTTTTTTCATTTAACATTGCAACTGGAATTCCAGTATACCATTTTAGAAGTTTTATTTTTAATTCCATTCTTTTTTATGAATTTTACTTATCTGGCTCTTTTATAAGAACAGAAGGCATATTTTTGTTTCGATAAATTTCTATGACAATCATTAAGTAAGCTAAGATTAACGGACCTAGGATAAGTCCTAAAATTCCAATGAATAAAAATCCTCCAATCATTCCAACTAGGACTAAAGCGGGATTAAGTTTAGTTCTTTTTGAGACTAATAATGGTCTAATAGCATGATCAGATAAAGAAGATAGCAAAGTGAAGATTAAAATACCTACTGCAGAGAAAGGATTTCCTGCTAGAAAAAAAGAGATTGCTACTGGCACCCCTATAATCGAGGGACCAATAATCGGAAGAACTCCTGCGACAATCGCAATTAAAGATAAAAGTAAGGCATTTTGAACTGAAAAGGCAAAGAGACCAATTCCTAAAACTATTCCTTGAATCACTCCAACAATGAGTTGCCCGTAAAGAATAGAAAAAGTTATGTCTTTTGTTGATTGAAACAATTTCTTTTCCACTTCTTTTGAAAATGGTAAGAAGCTTTTGATGTATTCCTTTATGTTTTCCTTGTCTCTAAGCATATAAAAAAAAGTAAAGAATACTACAAATGTTTGCATTAACAGAGTTGGAAACTCTAAAATTAAATTAGACAAATAATTCATCAAGGAATTTGTTAATTTAATAACAAAAGAGTGTATTATCGAGCCTATCTCTTGAGAAAATTCTTGAGAGGCAAATAAAGATGGAAAAATATTCTTCAAAGGAGTTACTATATCCATCTGTTGTGCTGCTTTGTAAAGTTTTATAGATTCATCGATTATTTTTGGAGTAAAAGACCAAAGTAAAAAAATAATCAAGAACAGCAAAATTATGCAAATTATCGAAGCCGAAAGAGTTTTTGACTTAGTTACATTGTAAAGAAAATTATAAATTGGAGAGAAGATAAATGCAAGAATTATTCCTCCTACAATAGCAAGTAATAAAGGCTTTACCAAAAAGAAAGATAAAACTAATAAGATTGTTAAAATCAGTATTGTCGTTGTTTTCCTAAGATAAGTTTCATCCATGTTGCTTTAAATAAATAACGTTAAGGAAATTTAAAAACTCTTCTATGGGTAAAATCGATAGAAAGTAAGATTTAGAAAAGATTTATAAGTAAAACTTGGCAAAAAGATTTTATGAATTTTATAAAAAAGATATTTGATAAACAAATTGATGAGGATGTTCATTTACAATTTCAAAAATTTAGTCGGGGAGAATTTAGAAACAGGGCACTTGTAAAAGTAAAAAAATCTTCTAACAAATACACAATTACCACAACCGCAGAATTTGCTAATGAGATTGTAAAAACTTTAGCTGAAAAATTAGGAAATGAGAAAACAAATATTACTGGTGGGATTATTTCAACTATTAATTTAAAAGAAATCCCAAAATATCATACATTGCTTGCAAATGCAACTGTGAAGCAATTTCAAGGAGTAAAAAATTATTCAATTAATGTAGAAATGACTGGGAAAGAAATTATTGAGATAATAAATGCTTTTCCAAAAGCTTTTTTTGCACTTTCATTTAGTGTTGGAAGCTCTGTCTTAAAAATAAAACCTAAAGCTCCAAAATCAGCTAAACCAAAAAATAAAGATGAAGTTCCTGTTCCTGACTTCTGCAAATTAATTACAGAAGATTTAGATATTGCTAAAAGCTTTTTTTGGGAAAAATCAGATTTCAAATTAGCAGAAATATATCATGATTTTTTCATTGAAGAAATTGTTATTCCTGACGAAATTAAGAATGAAAAGGATTTTGCTATAGTTCGAGAGAAATCACATAGAAAAGGAAAAATTGTCAGAAGACTCATAGTAGATGGGGAAGAAACAAAAGAAGAGATTAAATTTGAGGCGTAAGAAGATTTAGTTTTAACACATAAAATCTGCTTGGTTAGATTATAACAATTTTCTTTCCCTTAAATATTTCCTTGCCTCTTCTTTAAAATTTTTCCCCTTAAATAGATTTTGAAAAAAACTTCTGCTTGAAACAATCTGGCTGTCAATAAGGGTTTTCTGCTGGCGGAAAATTTCTCTTGGATTCCTGGTTAATTCCTTTGCATAAAGAACAATATAATCTTCATCTGTTTTTGGGATTTTCTTAAGTTTAAGCTGATTCATTTTTATTATCTCTTTTTCAAACCCCTTTTCTGCCATGACCGATAAAGCTTACCGAATTATATAAATTAGTTCTTATGCCTTGCAGAGTAAGTGCAAGGGGGATATTACTTGGAGAATGTTTTCAAGACTTACCGAACAATTTAAAAACCTGTTTTTTCTAAATATTTTATCCAGGGTTAATTAAAATGATATCCGCTATTGACAAATATAACAAAAACAACAAATGGCACCACCAAATTCACCAAGAAAAGGAAGCATGCAATACTGGCCAAGAAAAAGGGCTAAAAAGCTTTTGCCTAGTCCAAACTGGGAAGCAATAAAAACAGATTCTTCAAAAAAACTTAAAGGATTTATTTGTTACAAAGCTGGAATGGCTTCTGCCTTTGTAAAAGATGATACTGCAGATTCTATGACAAAAGGAAAAAAGATTATCACTCCTGTAACAATTATTGAATGCCCTGCAATGAAAATATTTTCTGTGAGAATGTATAAAAATGGAAAAGTTGCAAAAGATGTTTTGGCTGAAAATATTGACAAAGAATTAAAGAAAAGGGTAAAGCTTCCAAAGACTGCTAAAAAAGAAGATTTCAAGGGAGATTACGATGATGTTAGAGTTTTATGCTATAGTGTTGTTAAAAAAACCGGAATAAAAAAAACTCCTGATTTAAGCGAACTTGCTATTGGCGGAAGTTTTGAAGATAAGATGAATTTTGTTAAAGAAAATCTTGGAAAAGAAATTTTAATTTCTAATGTTTTTGAAAAAGGAAACTTAGTTGATTGCAGAGGATTGACAAAGGGAAAAGGATTTCAAGGTCCTGTAAAGAGATTCGGTATTACACTTAAATCCCATAAATCAGAAAAGGGGCAAAGACGTCCTGGAGCAATTGGTTCATTCCACCCAGGAAGAACAACTTTCAAAGCACCAATGGCAGGACAAATCGGAATGTTCACAAGAGTTACATACAATAATAAAATACTTGATTTGGGAAAAGCAGAAGACAAATTCAAAGACATATTAAATTTTGGAAATGTTAAAGCAGATTATCTTGTTGTTAATGGAAGTGTTCAAGGTCCTGCAAAGAGACAATTAATTCTTACTAACTCATTGCGTCCGACTAAAAAACAATTAAAAAAGAATTTTGAATTATTGGAGATAAGATGATGACTTTTGAAGACAGAATAGATAATGTAAGAACCAATATTAAATTGAGCGGGATAGATTTATCTCTTGTTAGCGTATTAACAAATTATACTGGAGCAGTCGAAGAAGACCCAAGCGATATAAAAGAAGTTGCTTTTTCAAAATTGCTTTATCAATTGTATATTCAAGAAGCTAAAAAAATGGAAGTTGATGTTTCAGAATATCCTGCAGAATTAAATCATTTAGACTGTTTATTAATATGAAATCAAAAATTTTAGATATTAATGGAAAAGAAAAAGGAAACATTGAACTTCCTAAATTTTTCTCTGAATTTGTAAGAGAAGATATTGTTGCAAAAGTTTTGGAAGCTAAGAAAATGAAACAGCCTTATTCTCCTTCACCTGTTGCAGGAAAACAAAATTCTGCAAGTGGAAATATTCAACACACAAGAAATGTATGGAAAACAATGCAAGGAAAAGGAATCTCAAGAGTTCCAAGAAAAATAATGTCAAGAAGAGGAAGCCAATTCAATTGGGTTGGAGCAGAAATTCCAAACGCAAGAGGTGGAAGAAGAGCACATCCTCCAAAGATTGAATCAATGATTAATACTAAAAAGATAAATAAAAAAGAACTTGAAGTTGCATTAAGGTCTGCATTAAGTGCTACTGCCAATGAAAAAATCGTGAGTGAAAAATATGAAAGACTTAACGGCAAGAAATTATCCGGATTGCCTTTTGTTGTTGAACCAAAATTGCTTTCTTTAAATATAAAAGAATTAGTTTTGAGTTTGGAAAAAATCCTAGGAAAAGATTTATTTGAAGTTGCAATAAAGAAAAGAAAAGTTAGAAGCGGAATAGGAAAATTAAGAGGAAGAAAATACAAGAAAAATGCCGGTTTGCTTTTAGTAATTGGAGACAAAGAAAAATTGAAAACAAATATTATCGACGTTAAAATGGTTAAAAGTTTAAATGTCACGGATTTAGCAGCAGGCGGAGCAGGAAGATTAACTATCTATACCGAACAAGCAGTTAAAGAATTAGGAGAAAGAATAAAATGAATTTTAAACCAATAGTTACAGAAAAAGCAGTAATGCTAATAGAAAGCCAAAATACTTTGGAATTTGAAACTTCAAAAGAAAAAACAAAAACAGAAATTAAAAATGAACTTGAAAACTTGCTCAAGATAAAGATAAGCAAAATGAGAACACTTGTGCAAGGAAACAAGAAATATATTTATGTTAAATTAAAAAAAGAATTTCCTGCTATTGACGTAGCAACGAAATTGGGGTTGATATAATATTATGCAATTAGATAGAAGAACAGCAATTCATGGAGGACTTGAAGAATATCATCAAATGAAATTAGATGGAATTAATGAAGAAGAAATGGAAACAAATTGGGCAAAAGCCGAAGAAGAATATTACCAAGAATTAGAAGGAAGAGCAAGAGCAACAGCAGTTTTTTACAAACTTGAAAATCACTTCCCAATTTGCGATAGATGTTATATTTCAGATTGTAAGTTAAATGACACAACATTTGGTTGTGGTTATATAGGGAAAAAAGTGGATAGAGATTTTAGTCAACAGGGAATAGGTTACAAAGTTATAGATATACCAAAAGGAGTATGGGATGAAGTATTTGTCCCATTAACAGACGAACAAATAAATGGAATTTCAATAATTGGATAAAATGGGAAAAAGGATAATTGTTCAAGCAAGAGGGCACGGAAGCTTCAGTTACAGAGTTAGAAGAAGCGCTTTTAGAATAAGATTAAAATATCCAAGAGCATTAGTCGGAGAAGGAGAGGTTGTGGAATTAGTTAATTCTTCAGGACATACTGCTCCATTAGCAAAAATAAAATATAATGATGAATATTTTTTTATTCCTGCCTGTAAAGGAATGATAGAAGGACAAAAAATAAAGTTTGATACTACAGAAGTAAAAGATGGAAATATTATGAGATTAAAAGATATTCCTCTAAAAACAAAAATGTATGATATTGAATCACGTCCTGGAGATGGGGGAATATTCATAAAAACAGCAGGAAGCTATGCACTAATTAGCAAAATAATTGGAGACGATATATTTATTGTGATGCCCTCTAAAAAAGAAAAGAAATTTAATAACAAATGCAGAGCAATTATTGGAACTGTTGCTGGAAGCGGAAGATTAGACAAGCCGATTGTAAAGGCGGGTAAGAGTTTTTATATCAAGAAAACAAGAAATAAATTATGGCCAAGAACATCTGCAGTTAAGATGAATGCAGTTGACCATCCATTCGGTTCTGGTAGAGGAAAGAGAATTAAGAGCAAGATTGCAAAGAGAAATGCCCCTCCTGGAGCAAGAGTTGGATTAATAAGACCTGCAAGAACAGGAAGGAGAAAGAGATAAAATGACAGAAATAACATCAACAAAAAAACAATTTACGTACAGAGGAAAATCAATAGAAGAATTGAAAGCTCTAGATGTAAGAGAATTTGCAAAATATTTGAAATCAAAGCAAAGAAGAGCTGCTCTTCGACAATTCCAAGAAATTGAAGATTTTGTGAGTAGAACAAAGAAAAAATCCGAAAAGAATAAACCAATAAAAACTCACAATAGGGCATTAGTAATTGTTCCCCAACTAGTTGGATTGAAGATTCACATTCACAATGGGCACGAATTTGTTCCTATAGAAATAGCAAAAGAAATGATGGGACATAGATTAGGAGAGTTTGCTCCTACAAGAACAAAAGTTAAACATGGAGGAGCTGGCGTCGGTGCAACTAAAGGTTCAAAGACTGCTTAAAAATAAAATGACAAACTTAACATCAAAAATTAAAGTTCAAGAATTAGAAAGTACAGAAGATATAGGAGCATTGATTGAAAAGAAAGATTGGATAATCTATCATGGCAGACCAGTATTATACTGGGACAGTAAATGTAATGGAATAGAATTAATTACTGCAAGAGAGACATATCACTTATATGAAAAAGAATTTGTTTTGACAAAAGATTTAGAAGTGGTGAATGGGGGAATTAAAACAAATGGTTTAGTAATTCAAACTAGAATATCTAAACAAGAATATGATAAGGCAATAAGGAGATTAGCATAATGGAAAAAGATTACAACGTTCAACAAAGAGAAAATAAAGCTTTAAGCAAACAGAAAAAGACAGAGCAAAAAGCAGTAGAAGGAAGTCCATTAAAAGAAGAAAAAAAGAAAGAAACAACAGAAGCAAAAATTGAAGAGCAAAAAGAAAAAACAGAAAAGAAAAAACAAACTCCAAAAGTAAAGAGAGATGAAGCAACAGTTAATGGAATTTCACTTCCAATTTCAACAAAAGATTCAGTCGCAATTTGCAAATTCATAAAAAGAAAAACAATCCAAAGAGCACTTGTTGATTTGGAGTTAGTTTCAAAATTAAAAAAAGCAATCCCTATGACTGGAGAAATTCCACACAGAAAAGGAAAAGGAATGATGTCTGGAAGATACATGACAAAACCAGTTGGATTTTTTATTAAAATGCTAAAAAGTTTAGAGGCAAATGCAAACATGAATGGAATGGATGAACCAATAATTGTCGACGCTGTTCCAAATCGTGCTTCACGTCCTTATGGAAGATTTGGAAGAGTTAAAAGAAAAAGAACCCATATTTTCATCAAAGCTGTTGAAAAAAGTAAATTAAAAATGGAAAAGAAAAAATAAAAACAAAATGGAAGAAAAAGGATTAAATTTGAAAAATAAATTTTTCGATGTCCTCGGCAGGAAACCTGCGGAGTCAAAATCGGAGGATTTTGCCTAATGGAAGAAAGAGCAACTGTAAAATTCAAGAAAGATGAATTTGCTATCAAGGAACATATCAAAATGTTACTTGGAAAGGGGAAAATTAGCAGAGTTAAAATTGAATACACTCCAATTGGAGAAAAAGTGATTATCTCAACAAACAAGCCAGGAATTGTCATAGGAAAGAGAGGAGAAAAAATAGAAGAATTAACCGATATGCTAAAAACAAAATTCAAACTTGAAAATCCAAGAATTGAAATTGATGAAATATTAAAGCCTGAATTTGATGCACAGGTAGTTGCGGATGAAATTGCTTTAAGCTTGGAAAGATTAGGACCTCTTAAATTCAAAGTTATTGCATATAAAAATCTTCAGAGAGTAATGAGTGCTGGAGCACTTGGAGCAGAGATTGTATTGGGTGGAAAACTTCCAAGTTCAAGAGCAAAGTCATGGAGATTTTCACAAGGATATTTAAGAAAAGTTGGAGATACTGCTAAAGTAGTTGATAAAGCAAAAGCAGTGGCTCAAACTCGTCCTGGAACAGTTGGGGTAAAAGTAAGCATCCTTTCTCCTACTGCCATCTTAACAGACCAACTAATATTAAATAAAGAAATAATTGACAGATTAAAAATGAATTCAATCACTGTTCAAGAAGAGAAAAAAGAAGAAAAGAAAATTAAAACTAGAAAGAAGGTAAAAGAATAAAATGGCAAGATTAAAAACAAAGGATATTAGAAAGATGGACCATCAAGAAAAAATGAAAAGAATAGATGAATTAAAATTAGAAATGATAAAAGCAAAAGTAAGTGCTTCGAAGTCAGGAAATTCAAAGGCAAAAGAAATTAGAAAAACAATCGCAAGAATATTAACACTCAACAAAGAGATAAAAACCTCTAAACAAGTTGAGAAACCATAAACAAACATGGAAATATGTCCAAAATGTGGCTTGCCAAAACAAGCCTGTGTGTGCGAAAATATCGCAAAGGGTTCGCAGAATATCCAAGTGACGACAGAGAAGAAAAGATACGGAAAGTACGTCACTATTGTCAGCGGACTTAATGAAGTAAACGTGAAAGAAATCGCAAAAGCTCTGAAAAACGAGCTTGCGTGCGGAGGAACTTTCAGAGAAAACGAAGTAGAACTCCAAGGAGATCACAGGAAGAAGATAAAAGACATCCTCGTGAAACTTGGATTCAACCCAGAGATGATAGATTGAACACAACAAACAAAACAAGAAAATGAAAAAAACAGAAGAAGAGAAAAAAGTAGAAAAAATGCCAAATGTAGCAAGTGCTATTTGCAATGATGTCAGATGTCCAACACATGGAAATTTGAAAGTTAGAGGAAGAATCTTCGAAGGAAGAGTTACAAAAAAATTCCCAACAAGAATAACAATAGAATTTGAAAGAATGATTTACATAAAGAAATATGAAAGATATTCTAAATTTAAAACAAAAATCCATGCAAGACTTCCTAAATGCATTGAAAATGAAATTAACATTGGAGATTTAATTAGAATACAAGAATGTCGTCCATTAAGCAAAATTATTCATTTCGTCGTAATTAAAAAATTGAAGAATGCGGGGGAAAGATAAAATGGATGAAAAATCAAAAATAACTATTATCGGAGTTGGAAAAGATGGGGGGATGGAATCCTATCAGTTAATGCTCCCAGGAGAATCTCCTAAATGGGGATGTATTTCTGCAGCATATAGGGGCAAAGCAGAATATGCTAGTTTTTTAGAGAAAATCGGAGAGGATTTCGCTAGAATGATATTTGAAAGAGATAGTCAATTAAAAATAATAATAAAAAATGGAAGTAGAATAGACAAATCAGCAAGAGGATGGAGAATTGATCAATTAGAAGAAATTGATTATCATTTATTTGAAGAGATTCTAAAAAGAAAATTAACAGAAGTGGCAAGACAGCCAGCTAAACCATTAACAATAGGGAGGAGATTAAACTAAAATGACCACTACAACTATAGAGGCTACAATGGAAGGAATAGTAATCAAAATAGAAAATGAATTTCCAAGATTAAGGGAATCTTTCTTAGCAGGGACTATGGAATTAACAGATGTTAATGCAAGTTCTTATGAATTATTGCACAAATATCGAACAATGTCTAGAGAAAATATGAAAGGATTTGCAAATTGTAAAAATTTGAAACAAGATTATGATGCAAGAGTTCACAAAGCATACGATGAACTTAGAGAAGAAATTAAACAATTGGTAATGATAAAATGAAAGCAATATCAGCAAGAGCAACACGAGGATTGAATATTGGAGCAGAAATGATTGCTGCCGATAATAGCGGGGCAAAGATAGTAAGACTTGTTTCAGTTAAACATGGAAAAAGCACAAAAGGGAGACAACAATATGCAAAGATTGCGGATTGGGTTAAAGTCAGCGTTAGAAAAGGTGTTCCTGATATGAAAGGAAAAGTATTTGATGCGGTATTAATCAGACAAAAAAAATCATACAGAAGATTAACAGGAGAAAGAGTTGCATTTGAAGATAACGCAGTAGCTTTATTAAAAGATGAAAAAGGAAATCCAAAAGGAACACAAATTAAAGGGCCAGTTGCAAGAGAAGTTATGGAAAGATGGAGCTCTGTTGCAAAAATAGCACAAGGAGTATATTAAAATGATGTTTCAAAAAGTTTATGATATTAAAAAAAATGAATCGAGAATAGAAACTCCAATTGAACATGTGAATAGAATACTAGCGAGATTGGAAGATATATCAAGAGAACAACCAAGTACCTCTAATGAAGGATGTCCAATTGAATTTGAAGTGCAGATGTTAGGAGTAGATTATTGTAGTATGATGGAAAGTTTGAATATTGAAAGAGAAACAATAAAAGAATTAGACGCTAGAGCTATGAAGGCAATGAACCAAATAAAATTAATTTATCAATTAACATGAAAAATAAATTCAGCACACATTGGAAAGAAAGTAAACAGCCAAGAAAACAGAGGAAATTCAGAGCGAATGCTCCATTGCATATAAAAAGAAAATTATTGAGTGCAAACTTATCAAAAGATTTGAGAAAAAAATTCAAGAAAAGAAATCTTCCTGTTGTAAAAGGGGATATAGTTAAGATTATGAGAGGAAAATTCAAAAATAAAACTGGAAAGGTAACAGAAGTGATTACAGGAATTTCAAAGATAAAAGTTGAAGGGATAATGGTAAAGAAACAGGACGGAAGCAAAGCAAACATTAAAATGCAACCTTCAAATGTTCAAATTATAGAATTAAACTTAAATGACAAAAAGCGTATGAAAACAAAAGAAGATTCAAATAAAAAAACAGAAAGTAAAGAAGTTAAGGAGGAAAAGAAATAATGAATAAAACAAAATTAAAACATGAACAAAAGATAGTAATAAGAAAAGATTTAGTTGCAAAATGTGAAGAAGCTAAAAAACATCTCGAAGCAGAAACTGATCAGCTAATGCAAAGAATGATATTACATAATATTGGCTATCTTATTAGAGAGATAACTAATGTAAAAATCGGTGCTACTTCAACTTTCAAACATTATCTTAGATACTTCGAAAAGAAACAACAGGAGATTTACGCACAATGAGTCACTTAACAAGACAAGAAATTCCTAAAAAATGGCCTGTAGAAAGAAAAGGAACAGCTTACATAGTGAAACCTAACTTTAGTGTTAAAGAAGGGCTTCCTCTCTTGATTATCCTTAGAGAAATGACAAAATTAGCTCAAAATAGAAGAGAAGCAAAAAGAATTATTCATGCTAAACAAATTTTGGTTAATGAGAAAGTCGCAAAAGATGAAAAGAATAATGTGGTATTATTTGATACATTGAATATTCTTCCATTAAAAAAATGCTATAGAATGGAATTGGCTGAAACTGGAAAGTTTTATCTTAATGAAATAAAAGAAAGTGAATCAAGCAAAAAAATTGCTAAAGTAATCAATAAAAAAATGCTAAAAGGAAAGAAATTGCAATTAAATTTAAGCGATGGAAGAAATTTCTTATCTGACATCAAATGCAATACAAATGATTCTGTTTTAATTAACCTTAAAGACGGAAAGATAGAAAAATGCCTTCCATTAAAAGAAAAAGTTAATGCAGTTATTTTCTCTGGAAAGCACGTCGGTAAAAGAGGAGAGATTATTGAATTGAACGCTGAAAGAAAGATGGCAAAAATAAAAAGTGGAGAGAATGAACTTAATGTTTTAATAAATCAGCTTATGGTGGTAGAATAAAATGAATAAAGAAAACCCAACAAGAAAAATAAGAATAGAAAAAATTGTTGTAAGTGTAGGCGGAACTGCAGAACAACTTGAAAAAGGATTCAAGCTATTGAAATTGCTTACAGGAAGAAATCCTGCAAAGATGAAATCACACAAGAGAATTCCCGCTTTCGGAGTTCGTCCAAAATTAGAAGTGGGAGCAGTTGTAACAGTAAGAAAAGATACTGAAGCTGTTCTGAAAAGAATGTTAACTGCAATAGAAAACAGATTAAGAAAAAAACAAATGAGCGTAAATAATTTTTCATTCGGAATTAAAGAGTATATCGAAATACCGGGAATGGATTACCAAAGAGATATTGGGATAATGGGGTTAGATGTAACAGTAGTATTCAAAAGGGCTGGCAGAAGAGTTGGTTTGAGAAAAATAAAGGCAGGAAAAATCTCCCCAAGACAAAAAATTAGCAAAGAAGAAATAATTAAATTTATGGAAGACAACTTCCAGACAGAATTCAGGTAAATAAAATGACAATAAAATTAGATGATATTAAAAAAATAAAAGGCGTAAAAGATTGTGCTGGATTAATTGAAGGAACAAGAGTAAAATTCGCTGGAAAGGTATTATTTTATGCTGGAATTACAACTGATTCTCAAAGTGGACAAATAACCCACAGAATGATTTGCAATGAGGGAGGGGAACTTATAGAATACGAATTAAACCAATTTGAAGCGTGGAGAGGGAAAGTTTCTCCTGAAAATCCGTTATATTACCCTTATAAAGAAATGTTGGAGGCAACACAATGACTGCATCAGATTGGCAAAAAATATTGAAACAATTGAAGAACAAACCTGCTAAAATGGACAAATACTTAAAGCACAATAAACCAAAAGACAGAACAACAGGAATAGCTTCGCATAAATGTGAAAGATGCGGAAGATTCAATGCTCATATCAAATCATACGGATTAAATTTATGCCGACACTGCTTTAGGGAAATTGCAGTAGATATCGGGTTCAAAAAATATTCATAAAATGTCACAAGATACAGTTGCAGATGCACTAAACATGATGAGAAATGCCAAAAAGGCTGGAAAAGAAGTTGTAGAAGTAAAAATGATTTCAAACTTACTAATCGAAGTTCTAAAAATTATGAAGCAAAAAAATGCAATCAAGAAATATAAGATAGACCCTAAAGAAAAAAGTGCAGAAATTACATTAGGAGATTTAACTGAATGCAAAGCAATAAAACCAAGATTTACTGTTCATAAAGACCAAATTGACAAATACATGAGAAGATATTTGCCTGCAAGAGGAGTTGGTGAAATGATAGTTTCAACAAATAAGGGATTAATGACTTATGAAGAAGCCATGGAAGAAGGAATTGGAGGATGCTTAATTGCATATTTCTACTAATGAAAACAATAGATCAAGCATATAATTCTTCAAATGACGAAGGAAGAAAGGCAATATTTGGAAGGTACTATCAAAATTTAGATTTAAGCGTTCGAACAAGCTTAAGAGAGATTAATAAGAATGCAAACGATGGAATCCAACAAGTGTTTGAGTGTCAATTTGATGAAAGAAAAAGAGAATTAAAAAAAGCAGATTTGTGGAATCCTTGTTATGACCTGCTTCTTCTAAAAGCAAAGAAAGGACAATTAGATTCAAAAATACTAGTAGAAATAGAGTTACTAAAATGAAAAAATCAATATTCAAATCAATTGAAATTCCAGAAGGAATTAAGGTTACATTAGACGGAGCTAAAATTACTGTTGAAAATGATGGCAAGAAAAATGAAAGGGAATTTGACTTGATGAATCTTACTTTGGAAAAGAAAGGAAATGAAATAATTATTGGGCATAAAAAATCTTCAAAGAACGAGAAAAAAATGACAAACACTATTGCTTCTCATATTAAAAATTTAATAAAAGGGGTTCAAGAGAAATACGAATATAAATTGAAAGTTTGCTTTAGCCATTTTCCAATGACTGTTGAAGTTAAGGGACATGAAGCAATAATCAAAAACTTTTTGGGTGAACGTTCTCCGAGAAAAGTAAAAATTCCTGCAGGAGCAGATGTAAAAGTTGACAAAGAAATCATAACAGTAACTTCTTCCAATAAGGAAATAGCAGGACAAGCAGCAGCAAATTTTGAAATGGTAACAAGAATTATGAATAGAGATAGAAGAATTTTCCAAGACGGCATTTTTATTACAAATAAATGTGGAGTAGAAATGTAAAATGCCGAGATTAAAATTTTTAAGAAGAAATTGGAGCAAAGCTTCAAGATTGGGAAAAGGAAGAAAGAAAAAGCAAATTTGGAGAAGTGCTAAAGGAAGACATAGTAAAACAAGAAATAAAAGAAAAGGATATCCTGCAATTGTTGAGGTAGGATTCGGACAAGACAATAAGACAAAGGGGCTTATCGACGACAAAAAACCAATTTTAGTTTATAATGTAAAAGAACTTGGAAATGTTAAGAAAGGAGAAATTGCAATTATTGGGAAGGTTGGAAAGAAAAAGAAAATAGAAATTGCAAAAGTAGCAAAAGAAAAAGGAATTTCACTTTTCAATTTAAATGCGGGGAAACTATTGAAAAAAGCAGAGAAAAAGCAAAAGATGAAAGAAGAAACAAAAACAAAGAAAGAGACTAAAGAAGAAAAAACAGAAGAAAAGAAATCGGAGGAAAAGAAATGAACTTAGGAAAGAAAAAATCATTAGCAGCAAGAACTTTCGGCGTGGGAGAATCAAGAATCAAATTCCTTGAACCGAGATTAGATGAAATCAAAGAAGCTTTGACAAAGCAAGACATAAGAGACTTGCATAAAGATGGTGCAATAGTTGTCTTGCCGATTAAAGGGAGAAAAATATTATTACTAAAAAAGAAAAATAGAAGTGTTGGAAATGTAAGAAAGAAAGTTAATAAAAGCAAACAAAAATATGTCAAACTTACAAGAAAATTAAGAAGACACCTTTATGAAATTGAAGAAAAACTTACAAAGAAAGAAAAAGAAACTATTAGAAATAAAATAAGAAACAAATCTTTTGATAGCAAATCAGATTTAAAGGCATACCTTGCTGGAGATAAAAAATGAGCAAACAGGAAATTTGCCACAAATTCAAAATGGGAGATTTAGAATAATGAAAGTAGATAAAAGAAGACGAAGAGAGAATAAAACAGATTATGCAAAAAGAATCAAATTACTTAAAGGTGAATCTCCAAGAATTGTTTTTAGAAGAACAAACAGATATATAATTGCACAATATGTTACAAGCAAAGAAGCCCAAGATAAAATAGAAATTGGAGTAACTTCTAAAAATTTAAAAACTTACGGATGGCCTGCAGAATTTGAGGGGAGTTTAAAATCAGTACCCGCATCATATTTAACTGGATTTTTAATGGGAAAAGAAATTATCCAAAAGAAATTGAAAGCTCCGATTGTTGATTTGGGAATGATAAGAACAATAAGCAAGAACAAAGCATTTGCTTTTATGAAAGGGATTGCCGACGCTGGAGTTAAAATTAATTGTCCAGAAGAAAATCTCCCAGAAGAAGATAGAATAACAGGAAAACATCTTAAAAAAGATTTTTCAAAAATATTCCAAGAAATTAAATCAAAAATTGAGAAAAAATAAATATGAAAAATAGAATATTTTTCAATGTCTTCACATCCGTTGCGGATGCAAAATCAGGAGATTTTACATAATGACAGAAAAAGCAAAAAAAATAGATAAAAGAACAGCCGAAGAAATCAGCCAAGAACTTTTGGAAAAAGAGATTGGAAAAGATTTAACCGCAGTAGTTGATACTAGGACTAGCAGAGAAAAAGAAAGAGATGCAGAAGCGGCATCAAAACTTGCCTCTTGGGTTCCAAAAACAAAACTTGGGAAAGAAGTAAAGGAAAAGAAAATAAAAAATATAGATGAGATTCTTAATTCAAAAAGAAAAATATTAGAAGATGCAATTGTTGATTCTTTAATCCATGTTCAATCTGACTTGCTGTTCATTGGGCAGTCAAAAGGAAAATTCGGTGGAGGAAAAAGAAGAGCATGGAAGCAGACTCAAAGAAAAACAAAAGAAGGAAATGTTCCAACATTCGCTACTCTTTCAGTTGTTGGAGATGAAAATGGGCATGTTGGAATTGGCGTCGGAAGAGCAAAAGAAACTCTGCCAGCAAGGGATAAATCAATTAGACAGGCGAAATTAGGAATAATTAAAATAAAAAGAAGCTGTTCGAGTTTTGATTGTGCATGTTCTGAACCTCATAGCATCCCATTCAAAGTAGATGGAAAATCTGGAAGTGTTAGAGTAACATTAATGCCTGCACCGCAAGGAACAGGGTTAGTAGTTGCTGGAGAAATGAAAAAAATATTAAAACTTGCTGGAATAAAAGATGTTTATAGCAAGACATTTGGAACAAGAGGAACAACAATGAATCTTGCAAGAGCAACAATTGATGCTTTAAGAAAAACTAATCGAGGAGAACAACAATGAAAAAGATTAATTTTTATTTGTTTGTGAAACAAACTATAAGAAAGACGAATAGAGGAGAGGAAAAACAATGATTTGCATAATAAGAATATCTGGAGATGTGAAAATAAGAGAACATTCACGAGAGACCTTGAGAAGATTAGGATTAACCAGAAAATATTCCTGCATTGTCTTGGAAAAACCTACAAAAGTTGAATTAGGAATGTTAAAAGATGTAAAAGACCTTGTTGCATTTGGGGAATTAGATGCTGGAACTTACAAAGAATTAGTTGAGAAAAGAGGATACAAACCTAAAAAAACAAAGACACAGCCAAATACAAATTATAAAAAAGAAATGAGACAAGTGTTCAGACTTCATCCCCCACGAGGAGGAATTAATACAAAACAGCATTATAGTTTAGAGAATGGAAATGTTAAGAGAGGAGTTTTGGGAAATCACGGAAACAAAATAAATGAGTTAGTTAAAAAAATGCTATGACGGTTATATGGTTAGGAAGTAGAGAGAAAACAAGACAAGGATTAGAGGAAATCTCATGTGAAGAAATGGAAAGAACAAAAAGAAGAACTTTATTAACTGATAATATAAATGGAAAAGATATTCATGATTGTAAAACATGTGGAGAGTATTTAGACGCAGATACTAATTGCCCTTTAATTAATTCAGATGGGGGTCTCTGTGAAAAGTCTTTTTTAATAATTGAATATGATGATAAAACAAAAAAGTATAAATTAGCTCAATTCGGAATGAAATAAACATGACACTCAAAAAAACACACAAGCGTAAAAAATCAGGAAGAATGTTAGGAAGAGGAAGCGGTAGCTGTGGATGGGGAGCAAGAAAAAAGCACAAAAAAGCAGGACATAAAGGCGGAGTTGGAATGTCAGGAACAGGAAAAAGAGCAGACCAGAAAAAAACCCTTGTAATAAAACTTTATGGAAATGATTATTTTGGAAAACAGGGAATAACAAGCAGAGGCACAAAAAGAGACAAGAGAAAAAGAATAAGCTTGATTACCATTGAACAAAATCTTGAAACATTCGGAAAGAAAGTTGGTGACAAATGGGAAATTAATTTGGAAGCTTACAAGATATTAGGAAACACTGACGTTAAACATAAATTATCAATAAAAGCAAAGGAAGCATCTACATCAGCAATGGAAAAAGTTAAGAAAGCTGGCGGGGAAATTCAAGTAGAGTAAATATATATCTTCTAGTTTAATAAAGTTTAAAAGAGAAGTGAGACATAAGATTTAATGCTAGAAAATGACGATAAAGATTTAACAGTAGAATTTTATTTTAAAGAAAAGGGAATTAAACCTCTCGATTATAAAGTTGAATTTAATGAATCTGGGATAATGGGGTATAGTTTACAAGTGACTTATACTACTAATGAAAACCCAGAACCCCAAAAGATAATTTTAAGTCAAAGAGACAGAGAAAATCTATTAGCAAGAAGGATACTAAGAATAGAAAGAGAAGTTCTGGGTATTTGATTAATTAAAACCTAATCTTTTTAAACTAATTTTTGTTGGATAATTAATGAGCAAACAAGATATTTGTCACAAATATAAAATAGGAAATTTTACATAATGGATTTCAGAAACATATTTCAATTTATTCCAGAAGTGAAAAGTCCTGAAGAAAAGAAACTAAGCTTTAATATAAAGTTAAGATGGACATTGATAGTTCTTATTTCGTTTTTCGTTTTAGCGAATATCTCTTTATTTGGATTATCTAACAATGCTCTTGAAAAATTCAAGTACCTTGCAATAATTCTTGGAACAGATTTTGGAAGCATTATCTCATTAGGTATTGGTCCGATAGTAATGGCTTCTGTTATTTTGCAGTTGCTAACAGGAAGCGGAATATTGAACATAGATATTACTACAAGTGAAGGGAAGAAATTTTTTCAAGGACTTCAAAGAATTTTGACTTTCTTTTTCATAGTATTCGAAGCATGTGTTTATGTTTTAATGCAAGGACTTCAAGCAGCTCCCGGATTTGCACCATTATTAATTTTCCAACTTGTCTTAGGAGGATTAGCAATTTATTATATGGATGATTTGATGAGCAAATGGGGATTTGGTTCTGGAGTAAGTTTGTTTATCGGAGCAGGAGCATCATGGCAGTTAGTTACAAGCATGTTTCAATTTGTAAATCAGCAAGGGAAAAACTGCTTGCTTGATTTTGGAAACACTGCATGTCCAGGAAGAGTTTTTGTTTTTATCCAATCCATAATTAACAAATATCCAATCGAATTAATTTCTTCTTTAAGTGCGATTATAGTAACAATACTTATTTTCTTAATGGTAATTTGGGCACAATCTTTGAAGGTTGAAGTTCCGTTGTCATTTGGAAAACTTAGAGGATATGCAGTTAAATGGCCATTATCATTTTTCTATGCTTCTGTTATTCCTGTAATTTTAACAGCTGCGTTATTGGTTAGCTTCCAAGTATTCGGAGGAATTTTAGAAAATGCTGCTGCTCCTTGCCTTGTCGAGGGAGGAAGTTGCACAGGAGCTGCTAAAATTGCTTCTTATTTTGGATTTTTAGGGCATTTTTCAAACGGGCAGGCAATTTCAGGATTAGCATTCTGGACAGGTTCAACTAATCTTTTAGAATTAATAATCAGAGGAGGATTCTTGCCCAAATATCTTCTTCAGGGATTAACTCACACAATTATTTATGTAATCTTGTCAACAATATTTGCTGTGTTCTGGGTTAAAACATCTGGAATGGATGCAAAAGCACAAGCACATAAAATTTCTGCTTCTGGATTACAAATAGCAGGTTTCAGGCAAGATGAAAGAGTTTTGGAAAGCATTCTCGAAAGATATATTACTCCTTTGACAGTAATGGGAGGAATTTCTATTGGACTTTTAGCTTCAGTAACAAATCTTATGGGAGCATTAATTTCTGGGACAGCTATATTATTGGTTATTATGATATTCTTCCAGTTCTATCAAAGCATTGTGCAACAACACCAGACAGACATGAATCCTGCATTCAAGAAATTTGCGGGGTTGTAATTTCAAAGCTTTTAAAAACTAATTTTTACTTTGTATCCTATGGACAAAAAGGGAAGTTTTTTACCGATAATTTTGGTAATGGTTGCATCTATGTTTATTGCATTCTATTGGGACAAAATTCCAGCTATAAAAGATTCTGTTCATTCTGCATTAAATCCTACTGCTGGATGGTTATTGCAATGGAATTTGGTTGCGGGAATGTTGATAATCGTTTTCATTATTACTTTGCTTACTACTATAATCCAAAAATATGCAACTGACCAAAAAGCATTGAAAGAATTAAAAGAAGAACAGAAATTACTTCAAGCAGAAATGAAAAAGTATGAAAAGAATCCTGCTAAAGTTGCGGAATTGTCAAAAAAACAATTTGAATTTATTCCAAAAACATTCAAACTAACCAGCAGAGCAATATTATTTACTGGAATTCCTTTTATCCTATTCTTTAGATGGTTTAACGACGTATTCATAACAATGGGAGATCCAATGTTTTTTGGATTTTTAAGCTGGTTCTGGTTCTATTTTATTTTCACAATGGTGTTTAGCGGGTTCTTAAGAAAGTGGATGAAAGTAATGTAGTGGGTTCTTTTGAAAAAAGAACCTAACATGGTAGAAAATTAGGAAGGGCATATAAGATAAGTGAATGTGTAAAAAGTCAGTAGAGATAAATATTATTCAGATTTACCTTCATAACTGATAAACCTCGGAAATTTTAGATTGTCTGAAGGCAGATAAAATTTCAAGGAATAGGTGAACGACTTTTGAGTGAACGAAGTGGGAAATAACAACTTTTAAAAGCCATATTTTAATCTAATTCTATATGAAAAACAGAACATTTTTCAATGTCCTCGAAAGGAATTCTGCGGAGTCAAAATCGGAGGATTTTGCCTAATGGAAAACGAACAAGAGCAACAAGAATTATTGTATAAGTTCAGCATGTTTGAAAGACAGATAAGAGAAATCCAGCAACAAATAGAAGCAGTTGAAAGAGGAATTGTTGATTTGGGAAGCCTTAATTTTGGATTAGATGAACTTGTTGGAAGCAAAGATAAAGAGATTTATGCTGCTTTGGGAAAAGGAATTTTTGTTAAGGCAAAAATAGTTTCTGAAGAATTGAATGTTGATATTGGAAGCGGGAATTTTGTAAAGAAAAACATTCCCGATACAAAAGAATTGATTGAAGAACAAATAGGAAAATTAATGCAAGTAAAAAAAGAATTAGAGAATAATCTTCAAGAGATGGACAAAGAAATTTCTATGATGATGAATGAAGCAGGAGAACATATACATTCACACGAACATAATCATGAATGTCATTGCGAAGAGGGAAAGTGTAATTGCGAAGATGAAGAATGTGATTGTGGTGATGAATGCAAATGTGGGAAGAAATAAAAATTAATCTTTTCTTAATCCTAATTTAACTAATCCCATTTTAACTGCATGAACTGCAGCGTCTCTTCTATTTGGTTCTGTATGCAATTGGGACAATGAGTTAGTATACTTAAAAGCAGAATCTAAATTTTCTAGGAAATTTCCTTGCATAAAATTTTCTTCCGCCTGAATCTCTGTATAACATTTTCCAATCACTCCCACAGTGTGCCCATCTGTTGAAGAGGATGCTCCCATGATTAATTCTTTAGAATGCATGAGATTCTTAAGATAAAACATCATTGATTTCTCATTTGAATCCTTTGGAAGAACCCCTGGAAAAGAAAACTCTGCAGAACCATTGTAAGCTTCCCAAGTAGAAAATAATTCCCAAAGTTCTGGATTTCTTTCTAAAAAATCACCTATTCCACTCAAGTAATATGGATGAACTGCATCCAAAATTGCTCCTAAATCTTTTGCTTCCTTAATTGCGTCTTTTGCATTTTTTGTCTTTACATTTCTTCCATAAGGGGTTGCAATTGCAAGAATATGCCCATCTTTAGTAAACATTTCTTGACATTTAACAACTAAAACTTTTTTCTCTGGAACATAAATAGCTCTGCCATTTTGGATTACTTCCCTATTGTATTTTCCTCCACTTTGTTCAATGAATCTCTCATATCTAGAATCATCAGAGTTTGCAATCCCAAATGCAGAATTATCTCCTAATCTTTTATGAACAGCATCAATTGTTGCGTCAAATCCAGGATTGTCTCCATTGCTTCCAAGATGATTGTGAATGTCTACTTTTATCATAAAAATGAAATAAATTAGGACTTTTTAAGCATTATTGTCCTATATAAAATCTGAAATCTTGTGCTTAACTTCAAGATAAATCATCCATAAAATTAAGAGAATGGCGTCAATAGTTGGAAGAATTGTGCCTTGCCATGCTGAAGGGAAGAGATTTATTAAATTAAATCCAAAAGAGAATGTTGAAATTGGATAAAAGGGAGTAATTGTTCCATAAAAAAGAGGGTCCAGAAGAATATGAATGAAAACTCCAAATGCAATTACAAAAAATATTTTATTTAGTTTTAGATGATGTTTCCCTAATTCTTTATTTTTAAATTTCCAGAAGAAGAATCCTAAAAGAACAAACGTTAATGGAACAAAAAAATTATGGGAGAATGTCCTGTGAACTTCATCTATTGTAAACCCAAAAAAACTCAAGAAATAATAAACTGCAATGTCTAAATCTGGAAGAAGTCCAGCTAATCCTCCGATAAAAACATAATGAATTGGAAAAGATTTTTTATTTTTAACAAAAAAATCTTGAAATAATCCCAATAAAATCAGGGGAATTAAAAAATGCGTTACTGCTTGGGGCATTTTACTTTTTCTCCTTTCTCATCTTCTTTACAAAATCATCATATTTTAGAATTCCTAACTCACTAACAATTCCCGTGATGTATTTTTTTGGAACAAATTCAAATGCAGGGTTTTGTATTTTTATTTTTTTTGGGGCGTTGTCCCAAACTTCATTTAATTTTCTATTTTCTATTGGGACTTTCTTTTTTGAAAATTTCCAAGAGTCTGCAATTATATGAACAGGAATTTTATGATTGTGTGCTAATTCTGCAATCATTCCGCTTCCAACTTTATTTATTATTCCATTGTTGAGCAAAGCATCTGCTCCCAAAAATATTTTGTCTGCGTGAATTTTATCTTTTTTATTTTCTTTTTCAATCGCAATTGCCGACGCAGAATCAATAAACATTGTAACTTTTATTTTTGCTTTTTTTAATTCATTTGCAGTTTTTCTTCCTTGAAATAAGGGGCGGGTTTCTGTGTTGTAAACTTCAAATTTTTTCCATGCCTTTTTGGCAAATATTAAAGCATTAACAACATTAGTTGAATGACAATGTGTGAAGATAACTTCTTTGTTTTTTATTAATTTCAAAACATATTTGTTAATTTGACTTTGAGCAAAATCAAAATGCTCCAATATTTCAGTATATGATTTTTTTTCAGTAAGATTCAAAACTTTTTCCAACATTGGCTCTGTAGGACGAAGAGAGAGAAGTTTTTTCATTGAATCTTTTGTTGGAATTAAAGAGTAAGCATAAAGAGCAGATTTTGCAATATTTCTCGCTCCTTGAATTTTAATTGATTTTATATCGCTACTGATTTTATCAAATCTTTTTTTAACATCCATGTTATTAATAATAGGTGAAAGTTTAAAAAATCTCTTTTTCTCTATATAAGATGTTAGAGTCTTTGATTAATCCAAAAAGAGCTGAAAAAGGCCCATGGAAAATGTTTTTCATTGGGATATTATATGCTTCACTTTCTCTCTTATTAACATATTTCCTTTTTAAAGGAGATCCTGTTTTATCAAAATTTTCTGGATTGCTTGTTGTTTTATTTTGTGTTATGTTTTCACTGCCATTTATGTACTTTACAATAAAAAATGAAGAACAAGAGGACGAAGAAGTGGAGGGATTTCTTAGTGTTTGGAAAATGCACAGCGACGCTATTTACTCTTTTATCTGGCTTTTTTTTGGATTTTTGATTGCATTTTCAGTTTGGTATATAATTCTGCAAGATCCTAATCTGTTAAACGCACAAATAGAAACATATTGTAATATAAACAGCCCAGGAGAAATAGAAGATTGTGTTGCACAATATTCTTTCACAAGTCAAGCAATTTCTACAAATGCACTAAATCCAGGAGCACGATTCATGTCTATAATTGGAAACAATTTTGGAGTTATGATTTTTACTTTGATATTTTCTTTGATATTTGGAGCAGGAGCAATTTTTGTTTTAGCTTGGAATGCAAGTGTTATTGCTGCTGCAATAGGAATATTTACAAGTTATAAAATAAATGAAATTCCTATCGGGTTACTTCGATACATGATTCACGGATTTCCAGAAATTG
>JBBSXF010000119.1:0-14240 GCA_038045905.1 Nanobdellota archaeon | reverse complement strand
TTAGAATATATACACTGTGCAAGACAAGGACATATGTCCTACTCTAAATTGTACTAAAAATTATATAACTTTATCGTTAATAAAACCCATTAATTAGACAAAAAGCCTCTTTTATTTCGTTTAAAGTTTAAAAATTGATAAAATTGTAATCTCCTCTATAAAATTAGATTAATTGCTTAGGACATATATCATGAACCAGCACACTTAGAATATATACACTTAGGACCAAGTTGGATAAATATATCTCAACTTCACAATACTTTTAAATTGACAAAACTTAAAATCCTTTCATGAGGATAGCAGTTGTTACAGGGGGAGCAGGATTTATTGGTTCGCATATTGTAGAATTTTTGCTTAATGAAGGATTTGCCGTAAGAGTTATTGATAATATGGTAAATGGGCAGATTGAAAATATAGAAATGTTCAAATCTAATCCAAATTATTTTTTCTACAATATAGATGTTTCGAAAGAAATTGACGAAAGGTTATTCTATGATGTAGATTATGTTTTTCACATGGCAGGGTTGGCAGATATTATACCCTCTATTGAAAACCCAGTCCCATATTTTGATGCAAATGTAAGGGGGACAGTTAATGTTCTTGAAGCAGCAAGAAAATCAAAGAGTTTAAAGAAATTTGTATATGCTGCTTCTTCAAGTTGCTATGGAATTGCTGATATGTTCCCCACTTCTGAAAATGCTAAGATAGATTTGGAATATCCATATGCCTTAACAAAACGACTTGGAGAAGAATGTGTTCTTCATTGGGGCAAAGTGTATAAACTTCCTGTAATCTCTTTAAGATTCTTTAATGTTTATGGCCCAAGGGCAAGAAATAATACTACTTACGGAGCAGTATTCAAAGTATTTTTATCGCAGAAATTAAAAGATTCTCCTCTAACAATTGTGGGAGATGGAAATCAAAAAAGGGATTTCATTTTTGTTAAGGATTTGGTTGGAGCAATTTATTCTGCAGCAGTGTCTGATGTAAAAAATGAATTTATAAATATTGGTACGGGGAATCCAAGAACAATTAATGAACTTGCAAATATGATATCCGAAAAGAAAATACACATCCCCAAGCGTCCAGGTGAACCGGATATGACTTGGGCAGACATTTCCAAAGCAAAGAAACTCTTAAACTGGGAGCCAACAGTCTCCCTTGAAGAAGGTGTGAAAATTATGTTAGATAATATTCAGTATTGGGAAAATGCCCCGGTCTGGACACCAGAAGCAATAGAAAAAGAAACAAAAGCTTGGTTTAATCATCTTAATCAATAATATCTATTAGTTCTCCATAAATCTTTATAAATCTCCTACTGTGATTAATTGATTATAAAATGGAGATGATTAGTCCAAATCAAGAAAGGGAAAAATATTTATTGAATATTAAAAGCATTTTTGATTTAAATGAGTTGTTTAAAAAACTGGAAAATCTCAAAAACATAAATGTTTTATGTATAGGTGATACTGTTATTGATAGATATACTTTTGTGGATCCAAAAGGGAGAGCCCTTAAGGATTCAATCCTCTCTACAATATTTCAAGGGGAAGAAAATTATGCAGGAGGAATTTTAGCGCTTGTAAATCATATGGGCGCTTTTGTTAATAATATAAAATTGGTGACTTTAGTTGGAGATAAATGGGATTCATTTGAAGAAAATAACTCTATTTTTGATTTTCTTAAAAAAGAAGTTGCAAGTAATGTTGAATTAAAATGCTTTGTCAAGAAAAATTCCCCAACTACTATAAAAAAAAGGTATATTGACGCCTACAAAAAAAATAAATTATTCAAAGTAGAATATATCAATGATGAACCAATTTCATCTGAACTTTCTTCAGAAATATCTTCTTATCTGTCAGATGAGTTACCCGATTATGATCTGATTGTGGTATTAGATTATGACCACGGATTTATTAATGAAGAAATACGAAAAGTTATTCAAGAAAAATCAAGATTTTTATCTATAAATTCGCAAGTAAACAGTTCTAATCTTGGATTTAACTATATCACTAAATATAACCGGAGTGATTTTATTGCAATGAATGAAGTTGAATTACGTCTTCCAATGAGGATGAAATTTGAAAATATTGAAGAGGTGATAGACAAATTTTCAAAAGAATATCACCATAATACTTTCTTAGTTACCCTGGGCAGGAAAGGGTGCTTATTTTTTAATAAAAATGTTAAATACAAAGCCCCCATTCTGACGGATAAAGTAGTTGATGCTGTTGGGGCGGGAGATGCAATTTTTGCACTTACAAGCTTACTGGCATATTCAAATTTCAGCGGGGAGGAGATTTCATTTATTGTTAATTGTGTAGGGGGAATAGAAGTTAATATCTTGGGTAATAAAGAATACATCACGAAAGAAAAATTATTCTCTTTTATGACTGATGCATACAATGGGAGTAAGGAAAAAGAAAGAATAGGGAATGAAGAATATATCAATAAAGAAAAATTACTTGCAATTATAAAGAGAATTTAAAATGGAATGGGATGATTACAAAAGACAGATAACGCAGGCACTTGAACTTTTTAAGTTTCATAATAATATCCTTGAGGTACTTAAGAATTCAAGAAAGAATAAGCAGACAATATTCATTGCTGGCAATGGCGGAAGTGCAAGCACTGCCGAGCATTATGCAACAGATTTTTCAAAAGGGGCAGTTAAAGATTGGGGAAATAATTCTTATCGATTTAAAGCTATTTCTCTTTCGTCCCACATAGGATACATCACTGCAATTTCAAATGATTCGTCTTATGAAGATATTTTCAAACAGCAGTTGACAAATTTGGCTTCAAAAGAAGATATTGCTATTTTTATCTCTGCATCTGGAAACAGCCCAAATATAGTAAAGGCAGCAGAGCATGCAAAAGATTTGGGTTTGGTTGTTATAGGAATAACAGGATTTCACGGAGGGAAATTAAAAAATATAGCAGATTATTCGGCACATATAGAGTACCCTTCTTATGAAGTTTGCGAGGATATCCACAGTATATTCGGACATTTTTTAACGATTTATTTAAGAGAATCAGTTTAGTTCAAAGCAGATTCAACCTTTTTAACCATTTCTTCATATGTTTCTCTTGCATCAATATAAATTGCATTTATCTTCTTTGCAAGCCCTTGATCTTCTTCTCTATCCCCCAAAACAATAATTGAAGAAAAGTCATTTATGTTTCTTCTTATTTTTTCCAGCCCGTCTAACACCATTGCATCATCTGGCTTTCTTTTTGTTTTTTCCTTTACAAAGTTGTAATCAAATTCAATTTCATTTTTTTTCAACTCTGCAAATTTTGAATCAACGTCTGGGCAATATTCCCAGTCATCTATTTTTATTCCTCTTCCTTTTAATAAGCAGTCAACATATCTGTTTATTTCTTCTACTCTCATGCAATTAAATAATTTTCTGGCTACTCCTGCTTGATTGCTGACAACTATTTTTTTAGTTTCATATTTTGTCTGAATAAAAGAAAGGAAGCTAATCACATTTTCATTAAGTCTGATTGAATCTCTCCATGTTTCTTCTCTACCGAGAAAACCTTCCTCCTCAATTATTGTTCCATCCCTATCTATACATAGAAGGACTTTCTGGCAGTCCACATTTTCTTTTATATATTTAATAATTTCAGTTGTTGATAATTTCTCATCAGTTGTGTATTTCATTTCTCCTCCCACTTCTGTAATTGCTGTTCTTTCAGCATTTATTCCAGGGGTGAATTTGTTTATAAAATCTGGACCCTTTATATAATAAGAGGGTTTAAGCAATTCAATAACTTCAACCCCCATAGGATAATCCGAAATAACTACATAATCCACAAAGTCCAACTTTGCAATCATGTAGGCTCTTAACTTTTCATTTAAAATAGGTCTGCCAAAACCTTTTCTTGAACTGACAAATTTATCTGCAGTTACCGAAACAAATAACACATCGCACAATTTTTTAGCTGATTCTAAATGTTTTACCTGTCCAGGATGCAAAAGATCATATCCCCCATGGCAGAGTCCTACTTTTTTTCCAAACTCTTTAAATTTTTTTATTAATAAGGAGGCATTTTCTATTTTCAGAATATTCTTTGAAGAATAAGCATCGATGTTTTCTACTGGAAGCATAAAGAAGATTCATATTTTTTGTTTATAACCATTTTTATTCTTAAATACATATTTATCGCATATACACATGATACATAATGTTTAAAACAACCTTCTTTTTGTATTTTTTGTGAAAATCTCTCATATAAGCACGTTTTTTCTTCCAAGTTTCGGAGGAGTTGAGCAAATGATGTATGAACTTGCAAGCAGACAAGTTAAGGAAGGACATGAGGTTCATGTTTTTTGCTGTGATTCTATAAAATCAGAAAGAATCAAAATAAAAGAAGAAATAAAAGAGGGGATACACATTCATAGAATTCCCTATTGGTTTAGGCTGTCTCTCAATACTTTTTTTTGGCCTTCTTTGTTATGGAAATTTAAAGGAAAATTTGACATTGTGCACACTCATGGTGCAGGGCATGATTATGTCCTATTTGCAGGACTTCTTTGCAAAATAAAAGGAGCAAAGCATATCCATACAACCCACTGCCCATGGACAGATGCTTCTTTCAGGCCAAAAATTTTAAAGCCATTTATTTTTTTAAATGATTTGTTCCTGAATAAATTTTCTTTCCGATTAGTTGATAAAATAATTGCAATTACTCCTTGGGAGATGGGAATTTTAGCAAAATATGTTGAAGATAAAAAAATAAAAATAATTCCCAATGGTGTTGATAAAATTCTTTATGAGCCAGTCAAAAATAATTCTTTTAAGAAAAAAAATAAAATTAAAGAGAAATATTTAATTTTGTTCTTTGGAAGATTAAATCCAACAAAAGGACCAGAAATATTGGCAAAAGTAGCGATAAATATTACCAAGAAAAGAGAAAATATCGCGTTTGTTTGGGTTGGTCCAGATGAAGGCAAAGCAGAGGAAGTTAAAAAAATTATTAAGAATTATAAAAATATGAGATATTTAGGTCCAATAAGAGGAAAAGAAAAACTTGCACAAATGTATCAATCTGCGGATATTTATGTTCTTCCAAGTTATCGAGAAGGACTACCATTAACCTTATTTGAAGCAATGGCTTCAAAATTACCAATAGTAGCTTCTCCTGTAAATGGAATTCCTTATGAAATGAAAGAAAATGAAAATGGTTTTTTTTCTAATTATGGGGACGTGGAATCCTTAGAAAAAAATATTTTAAAAATTATTGATGATAAAAAATTAGCTAAAAAGATGGCCGAAAAAAATTTCAAAAAATCAAAGAATTATAATTGGAATGATATCTATAAGAGGTATATGGAAGAATATAAAATCCTTCTAAAAACCAAATAATTTCCATTACATAAATATTAAAAAAGGATTTATTTTTAGCCTTTTTATGAAAATAACCCTTATTTCAACTGCAACGTATCCTTCTGACCAAGGAATAAGGACAATATCCGCTGTTTTAAAAAAAGCAGGACATGATGTTAAATTGGTGTTTATGGCTCTTTCTGAAAATTATTCAAGGAATTATTCTTTATCTGAATTGGAACAACTCCGATTTTTATGCAAGGATAGTCAACTGATAGGAATAAGTTCTTATGCTTCAACTGCTAAGAGGGCAACAAGAATAATTGCATTCTTAAAGAAATATTTGAACATCCCAATAGTTTACGGGGGGGTTCACGCAACAATCTCTCCAGAAGACTGTATAAAAGTTGCAGACATAGTCTGCGTGGGAGAAGGAGAAGAAGCAATTTTAGAACTTACTAATGCTCTTGAAAGAAAAAAGCCTATTGATAAAATAAAAAATTTATGGGTTAAAAAAGAGGGTAAAATAATAAAAAATCCCGTGAGGAATGTTATAGAAAATCTTGACAAACTCCCAATGCCAGATTATAACACAGAAGATCATTATAGATTAGATTCAGGAAAGATAAGGAAATTCCAAGAAAGAGATCTGGATGGAGCAATATTTTTCTTAACGGGAAGAGGTTGTCCTTATGGCTGTGATTACTGCAGTAATAGTTTTTTTAATGAATTATATAAAGGAAAATGCAAAAAAATTGTTAGATGGCACTCTCCAGAATACATAATTAACGGAATTCTTGAGGTAAGAAAAAAATTTCCGACATTAAGTTATTTTGATATAAGGGACGATACTTTTTCATTGAGGCCTTGGGGGGATATAAAAAAATTCTGTGATTTATACAAAGAAAAAATCAACCTTCGATTCAAATGTCTTGCAGATCCAAAGACAATTACTGATGAAAAAATCTCCCTCCTCGTTAAAGCAGGATGCACAGATATTATTATTGGGATTCAAGGAAGTGAAAAAACAAATCTCGAGATTTACCATAGAAATCAAAGGGATGCAGACGTTTTGAATGCTTCAAAAATACTTCATAAGTACAAAGATAAATTGACAGTAATGTATGATGTAATTGCCTGCAATCCTTATGAGTCTCCTGAAAATATAGTCTCTCTTATAAGGCTTCTGCAAAAAATATCAAAACCTTATTTTTTATCTGTAAACAATCTTGTTCTTTTCCCTGGATCGAAACTTGACCAGAGGGCAAGGTTAGATGGGATAGTAAAAACAGAAAAAGATGCAGCTTATCATTTAAATTATTGGGATAGAAAAGCGCATATTTTACTTAAAGGTAAAAATATGTATCTTAATTTAATCTTAAACATGATGCGCGGACCGGCTACAGAAAAAAGATTTGGATTGCTTCAAAATCCTATGGTTAACTATCTTTTAAAACAAGAAAGAATAAGAAAAAATCTTAAAAATCCATTGTTGACATTATTCCTTTTGCAATTTGTTGGAACTTATGATATGATTAGAGAAAGAATTTTAAAACCTGCCTACAGAAGTCTTCCTGTAAATTTTAAGATATGGTATGATGAGATAAGATATAAAATTTAAGAAATAAAAATGAAAAAACAAAAAATTGCTATATTAATTTCCTCTTTTAATGAACCAAGAACCATTGGAAGAGCAATAGAAGCATTTCTGAAGCAAGAAATTATTCTTCCCTATAGATTGATTGTTTCTGCACCAGACAAAGAAACTCATGAAATAATAAAAAAATATAAGGGGGTGGAGTTATTCGTTGACCCAGGAAAAGGAAAGAGTTATGCAATTAATGAAGCATTAAAAAAAATTAATGAAGAGATTATTATCTTAAGTGATGGAGATGTTTTTGTTGGGGATAATTCTGTAAATGAAATATTGAAAAAATTTGAAGATAAAGAGGTTGGCTGTGCAACAGGGAGAACAATCCCTGTAGAAGACAAAAAAACTAAATATGGCTACTGGGCAAATTTCCTTTTTGATTGTGCCCATAAATTGAGAAAAAAATTAAATAAGGAAAAAAAATTCGTCGATTGCACTGGGTATCTTTATGCATTCAGAAATAAAATAATAAAAGAATTCCCTTTGGATGTTGCAGATGACGCAATCATTCCTTACCTTTTACTGGAAAGAGGGTATAGGATTGTTTATGCAGAAAATGCTTTTGTTTATGTTAAAAATGCCACCCGATGGAATGATTGGGTTAAGCAAAAAATAAGAACAAGAAAATCTTTCACAAGGTTGAATAAATATATTAATTTAAAAAAATTTCCTCATATAAAGACATTTAAGGAGGAATCAAAGGGAATCTTTTGGCTTTTGCAGTATCCTAAAACTGTCAGAGAATTCTTCTGGACAATTCAATTAGCTTTTTCAAGATTGTATGTTTGGATTAAATATCACTTTGATATAACTTTATCTAATAAGCTTTATAACGATGGATGGGAAAGAGTAGAGAGTACAAAATGAATATTTATCTATTCGGCGGAGATAGCTACATAGCTAAAGAATTTTACCAAAAAACAAGCCAAAAAGACAAATGCAAAATTGTTTCAAGAGAATTGGTTGAGAAAGATTATTCCTTTGATTTGTTAAATCCGGAAAGTTTTAACTTTAGTATAATAAACAATAATGATATAATTCTCTTTTTTGCTGCAAATTCTTCCCCCGATTCTTGTGAAAAAGATTTTCAGTCTGCTTATCAAACAAATGTGATTTGGACTTCTTATTTCATAAGAAAATTCTTAGAACAAAATGCGAAGGTTCTTTTTCTCTCTTCTGATGGAGTTTTTAATGGGGGAGAAGACACTTTTTATGAAGATTCTCCCAGAAATCCAATAAGTAAATATGGAGAGATGAAGCTTTCAATTGAAAAAGAATTTGAAAAAAACAAAAATGTTAAAATTTTCAGGCTTTCTCATGTTTATTCAAGGAAGGATAAATTTTCTTCTTATTTGGAAAAATGTGTAAAGGAAAAATGTGAAGTTGAAGTTTATCCAATGTTTCGAAGTACAGTATACATAGATGATCTGATTGAAGGAATTGATAATGTGACGAGAAACTGGGATTCTTGGGATAATCAAATTTTTAATATTTGCGGAGAAGAGATGATTTCAAGAGAAGAGATCGCAAGGTATTTCAAAGAAATTGTATCTGATCTTGAAATAAAAATTGTTGAACCAGAAGAATCTTTTTTTAAAGCAAGACCTAAGATAATAAAGATGAAATCTAACTTCTTTCCAGCCTTATTAGGAAGACCGCCAACAAAATTAAAAGAGGCAATGTTAAGAGAATATAATAAATAATTTCCAATCCTTCTACTAAAGATACATAAAGCTTATATACACTTTTTAAGAGAAAGATAGATGGTTAGAAGTTTAATCACCGGTGTTGGGGGATTTGTTGCAAGTCATTTAGCAGATTTACTTCTTGAAAAAGGGGAGCAAGTTTTTGGAACCTATCGATGGACAGAAGATTTAAACAAAATAGAGCATATCAAGAATAAAATTACTTTAATTCCATGTGATTTATTGGATTTAAGTTCATTCATAAGGGCAATTAGAGAAAATAAGCCAGATTATATTTATCACTTGGCTGCACAAAGTTATGTTTCGGATAGTTATACAAATCCAATTGTGACAATAGAAACAAATACCATCGGGACAGTGAATTTGCTTGAAGCAATAAGAATTGTAAAAGAAGAATCCCCAAGTTATGACCCCATTGTTCATATTTGCAGTACATCTGAAGTTTACGGACTTGTAAAAGAAGAAGATTTACCTATTAAAGAGACTCAAGCGCTAAATCCAGGAAACCCTTATGCAGTAGGAAAACTGGGAGGGGATATGGCTGCATTAGTATATTGGACTAATTTTAAAATAAAAACAATCAGAACAAGAGCATTTACCCATACTGGGCCAAGAAGGACAATGATGTCTGCAGAATGCAATTTTGCAAAGCAAATAGCTTTAATTGAAAAAGGGAAGCAAGAACCAATAATTAATCATGGAAATCTTGACAGCATTAGAACATGGACAGATGCAAGGGATATGGCAGAAGCATATTACCTCCTTGTAAGAAAATGCAAGCCTGGAGAAGTTTACAATATCTGTGGAGATACTGTTAAATCAATAGGAGAAATGCTTGACTCTCTAATTTTATTAAGTCCACTAAAAGACAAAATAAAAAAAGTTCAAAATCCGGTATTAATGCGTCCTCATGATGTTTCTTTACAAGTTGCAGATTGCTCTAAATTCAAAAATGAAACTGGATGGAAGTCAAAAATTTCTTTTGAGCAGATAATGCAAGATTTACTTAATTGGTGGAGACAATCTGTTTAAAATGGATCAAGGAATTTCAATCTTCAAAATTACAAAGGCT
Source organism: Nanobdellota archaeon (assembly GCA_038045905.1). Taxonomy (GTDB): domain Archaea; phylum Nanobdellota; class Nanobdellia; order Pacearchaeales; family GW2011-AR1; genus RBG-13-33-26. Next base: position 4,475 of record JBBSXF010000119.1, on the reverse strand, counting down.
GATGCTACTTATGATGGAAAAAATTTAACTGTTAATTTACACTACCCGAGAAATCCCGAAGAACGAACTACAAGATTACCTGGAAATTCTGCGTTTGGGGCAAAGGCTCTTGATGAATTGTTAAGAACTGGCTCTGCAGAAATTGCAACTCCAGAATCTCCGATAAAACCTGCTGATGGCGGTTCAATGTATGCTTTTAGTGATGGAGTTATTTTAGTTCATAGAAGAATGTTCCCTCGAGGAAAAAATAAAGTTCATAATTATTATCATGGTGCTCCAGGAGGATATACAGAAGAGTTGGGTGCAACTTTCTCAGAAAATGGGCTACTTCAGACAGGAGATAAAGAAACAGCAGAAGAGCAACTTATTGTTGCTAGGGGAAGAAAAAAATATCAAGTTATTCGCGAGGGTTCAAAGGAATATGCATTAGCTGCCGCAAAAAATGCTGAGATATATTTAAGACAACTTTCTGTTTCAATGTCCACAATTGAGTCTGGTGATACTTTAAATGTATATTGGGAAGATGGCGAGCCTCTTTTTACTTCAAAGAGAAAAGGATGGTTGGATTTTATGTGGGATAATTCAACTTCTCTTACTTTAATGCAAGTAATTTCTGTTCCTTTCCCCTCTACAAAGGTTTATCCTATTGATGCAGAAGGAACGACAGCTCCTGATGGAAACTTTATTCATTTTAACAGAGAATCTTATCTTATTCCTATTTCTGAAGTTGCAAACAAACAGTTTGGAACCCCTTTGAAAAATTTTGAAGTTTTCCAAACAAGAATTGATGAAAAAGGAATACCTCATGTCTACACTCCAAAATATGCAGAACCTTTCTACGGACCAGATGAAAAAGCAGTTACTCATCCCCATTTATGGGCTCCAGAAAATCATACAACAGTCTGTCTTGATGCATTGGGTGTTCCTGGTTTTGCAGGAAAAAGATTAGACATTCAGTTGTGGAAAGAAAGATGTGCATTAAGTGGAGAATCTATGATTCCTGAAGAATTTTTAGTAAAATAAAATAAAAAGTTTTTAAAAATGAAAGAAACTGTAAAATTAATGCGAGGAAATGCTGGAATTGATGCGGGAATCTTAACAAAACAAGAATCTGTTTCAGGAATAGTGAAGTGGTCTGGATTCGCTCTTGAAAAAATTGCTGCAATCGGAGATGAAGTTAGAGATTTGCCTCTTTTGTCAACACAAGGACTTGGATTTGTCGGGACACCAGCGAATGCGCAGATTCCAGTTAAAGATTTTATAAAAAGTAAAGAAAATGGTTATTTATCCGCTCAAGAAGCATTTTTTGGGTTCGCTGATTTTTATAATGAATCAATTAGTAGGGGAATAAAATTAATAATTTCTGATAAAGACGGTGTTCTTAAAGACGGAGATAAAACATGGGGTTCTGATTTTGCAAAAATTGCCAGAGTAATGGGACAAGAAGGAAATCCTTATGTTGTTATCTTGACTGGTTCTAGTTATCAGCAAAACTTGCCTTTTATGAGAGAGTATGGTCTCGATAATAGATTAGAAGCGAACTCCAAGATTAAAGATTATCCTTATCTTTTGCTTGCTGAAGACGGAGCAATTCATATAAATGTTTTAACAGGAGAAACAAGAAATTATGTTCAAGACATTCAACCAGAATTATTAAGAATTTTAAAGACAGAATTTGAACCCAGGGTTAAAAGCAAAATTGAAGAGAAAATTCTTAAGGAATTTAATTTGGAATGGTCAGGAGATTATAATGACCAAACAGGAAAAGTTTATCATGTTCAAGATAAATTAAGCATGGTTACTTTTAGCGTTCCTCGATATTTTTCAGATGGAAAACCTTACAGAAAATCTCCAGAATCTGAAAGATTTAGAGATAGTGTAATCGGAATAATGATTGATACTGCAGAAGAATTAAAAATGCCTTATGAAATTATTTAAGATTAACCTCATACTTTTTTAGTTCTTTCACAAGCTGTTCTGCATTTTTGTAAACAATCCCTCTCATTCCAGTTTTTATTGCAGATTCAACATATTCCAGTTTATCATCTATGAATACGTATTCTCTTGTTAAACAATTCATCTTTTCAGCAACTTCTAAATAAATTTCTGGTTGTGGTTTTCTTTTTTTCATTTCTGTTGATAAAAAAGCATATTTTCCAAAATAATCAAACAATCCTCTTTCTCTGTTGAATTGTGCAATTTCAATTTCTGTATTTGTAAGGCAGGCTAAATTATGCCCTCTATTTTTTATTTCTTCAAACAAATTTAGAATCTTAGAGTCTCTTAATGTACTGGTTCTTTCATATTCAAAAAGATGGAGGTTAAGTAATCTTACTGAATTAATTTGGCTATTTGCTCTTAATATTATTTGTTCATAGAATGCTAAAAGAGTAATCTCTCCGATTGTAGCTCTTAGTTTCAAATCAGCAGAAAGCCCCTCCAATTTTTCTAAAGAAATATCTAATTGACTAGCAATAATTTTTTCTATTAAAGAACCTGCTTCTGGCACAAGGACTCCTCCCAAATCAAATATTATAGATTTAGTAAGACTCTTCATTTTCTTCCTTCGTTACAAACAAAAATTTTCCCTTTATAAGCATTTATCTTTTTTTCAAAAATCAAAATCAAAATCATCTATATGTAAATTATATATTACAAGTCAATAACTCTTTTAAACAACTAAAGGCACAATTTTTTATGAATATAGCCGCGTTTGTAGATAGGGACGGCGTTATCACTGACTTAAAAACTTATAATCAAGAGGGTGATTTGGCGTTCTTAAATCGTAAAGAAGATATACTTTTTTTTGAGGATACAGCAGACGCAATTAAGTTGCTGAATAGAAATTCTATAAAAACTGTGATGGTGACAAATACTCCTCAAATTGCAAAAGGATTTATAACAGAGCAAGAAGCAATTTCTATCAACCAAGAGATAGTAAATAGGCTTAAAGAAAAAGGGGCAATAATTGATGCTATTTATTTCTGTCCGCATCATCCAAAAGGAACAATAGAAAAATATACTGTTTCATGCTCATGCAGAAAACCTCTTCCAGGAATGTTGCTTCAGGCTTCAAGAGAGATGAACATTGATTTAAGAAACAGTTATATGATTGGGGACAGGATTAGTGATATAAAAGCAGGAGATTTAGCAGGATGCAAAACAATTGGGGTAAGAACAGGGTATGGGTGTAATGATGGCTTTCACGATGCTATCCCAAATGAAATGGTAGATAATTTTTATGAAGCTGCAAAGTTAATTGATAAAAAAAAACAAAGCTTAAAGTTGTTTATTAATAGTGGAGGGAAGGGAGAAAGACTTTATCCTTTAACATTAGACATTCCAAAGCCAATGATATCCGTGAAAGGAAAACCATTACTACATCATCTTGTTAACTGGGCTAAAAAATATAATATTTCAGAAATTGTTATGATGAACGGGTATAAAGCAGAAAAAGTAATAGAATATTTCGGTAGTGGAGAGAAGTTTGGAATTCCAATAAAACATTCTAATGAACCATCCCCTCTAGGAAGCGGAGGCCCTTTGAAATTTGCAGAAAAACATACAGATAACACTTTTGTTTATCTCTCTGGAGATTTAATTTGTGAAGTTGATTTAAAAAAAATGATTGAATTTCACAGAAAGAATAATGCAGACGCTACAATCTTTTTGCATAAATCTTCTCATCCGCAGGATTCAGATATATTAAAAGTTGATGAAACAGGAAGAGTAATAAAATTCATTTCAAAGCATGATGATCATACAAATGCAGGAGACTTAGGAAATGCTGGATTAGTTATAATGGAACCAAGAGTTTTGAATTTGATGGATTCTGATATTTTTAATTTTGAAAATGATTTTTACCCCAAAATGTTAAACAGAAATTTTAAAGTAATGGGTTATGTGTCTGACGAATTAATTTTAGACGTAGGTACTCCTGAAAGATTAAAGATGATTGAAGAGTCTGATTTTGGGAAAGAGAATATAATCCAACCCCCTTCAAAAGAAGTAATTTCAAAAAATTTTAAAGAGCATATTGCACTTATGCAACAAGCAGAAACTATTTTTCCAAATAAAATAGCACAAATAAGTGAAGTTCTCATAAATGCATACAAAAACAATCGTAAAGTTTTAATAGCAGGTAATGGAGGAAGTGCTGCAGATGCCCAGCATATTTCTGGAGAATTAGTTAACAAATTTTATTATGATAGAAGAGCATTAAGCGCCCTAGCTTTGTCTACAGATACTTCTGTTTTGACCTCTTGGGCTAATGATAAAAATTTTGATTTCGTATTTGAAAGGCAGATAGAAGCCCACGGAAATCCAGGAGACGTTTTTATCGCAATAAGCACAAGCGGAAATTCGATAAATCTTATTAATGCAGTTAAAAAGGCAAAAGAAAAAAACATGATTACTATTGGGTTATTAGGAAAAGATGGTGGAAAATTAAAAGCTATTTGCGACTATGAGATAAC
>JBBSXF010000118.1:0-1356 GCA_038045905.1 Nanobdellota archaeon | reverse complement strand
TTACCATCCGCAGAAACATTAAAATCAATCCCTTGATTTCGCTCGGGATAAACTTTTTTAATCGCTCCTTCTATTTCTTTTTTTATAATATCGCGCATAATTTACCCTGTTAAATAAGATTTGATTCTATTTCTAATAAACATTTTACCATAATAAGTTTTTAAATATTTTTCTCTGTGTGTTGCATCTTTTTGACTCAAACAAGCTTCATAATAAACAAGTTTTAATGGCCTTCTGTTTTTTGTAGATTCTACTATGCCTTTTTTATGTTGATTAAATCTTAATTTTAAATTTTTAGTATAACCTGTATAAAACTTATTATCTTTTTCAGATTGTAATATGTAGACATATTGCATAACTATATTTTACTAAATTTAAAATTATTTAACAGGGTGAATTTTAGCATTAAAAAATAAAGAAAAAAAGCGGAAAATCTCCGCTTTTTAAAATCCGCAAAAATCGTAAATCGCAAAACCAATCTGGTATCCCGCATTATTATCATCAATATATTGAGCGTCAAAACCGATCCATTTGTAATTCATAATACTGGCCAGATTAAAAATTTTAATCTGTGATTCTATTGAACATACATAACTAAGAGATTCTGACACTGCCCTCGCGACCAGAAAATTTCCGTTTATCTTACAAACAATCTCGTTTTTCCAATGGTAATGCGGATCGCAAAAAAATAAACTCAAAAAATTTTCTATCGTTTGTTCTGATTTAGCAGTATTAAAATATCTCGGCCATGTGCCTTGCTGCGCTTCAATAAGAACCGGCATTAAAGGAAAACCCTTTCTTATCTTGCCCCATCCCTTCTTCATATATTGCGAAATATCAAAATGCACTGATATCCCAACAAAAAGATGATTGATTCCCAGAGGTGAAGAAAATAGACGAATATAATCATTTTCATCCCATTCTTTATTTCCATTGTATTCCCCGCACGCAGATTTCAAATTTTCCAATTCTTGCTCTAAAACTTTTTTATCTTCATATTTTTTTGGATCGCATGGCTTTATTAACGGAGAACCGCCCATTTTGTTTTCTTTCATTAGCGCAGTTGATATGGAAACATTTGGCCAATCTTTCATTTGATAATTTATAATCTCGTAAATCTCGCTGAGACAATCTTTGGCTTTAAACCATTTCTGTTTATTCAACTTCAGGCAGGAACTCTGTAAAATCATTCGCGTCTTTAATTTTTCCGGAATCTGGCTAGATATGGTCCTTTTCATACTATTCCTCCTTATTTTCAAAATAACAATCTAAATAGAATATACAAAATAATCAAACAAAAGAAAAGAGGGCTCCGAAGAGCCCTTTAATTTATCTGTTTTCCAAAATTTTTTCGTC
>JBBSXF010000117.1:0-10297 GCA_038045905.1 Nanobdellota archaeon | reverse complement strand
GAATTAAAGATTACCCCCGTAATCTTTATGTTAAGAATTAAGGTTTACTTAACATGTAGGAAAAATAGTGCAACAATATTTATAAAGAAAAAAATTCACACACCAAATAAAATTATAGATTATTTTTCATATTCTCTTTAAATTTTTCTAAATCCGCAATTTTTACTTGAGCACCAACTGCATTTTCATGCCCCCCGCCTGTTGCTCCGTCCAAATCTTTAAGGGATTTTAAAACCAAATCTTTAATCTTTTCTCCCCTTACAGAAATATTTGCTTTTATTCCAGTAGTATAAATAACAACAATTATTTTTTCTGGGAATAAATAAGTAAGTTCATTTGACAAATCCGCACTTATGCTTAAATCTCCAGAATACTGAAAGAATAATATTTTTCCTTTCTCGGAAATAGATTTTGCTTTTTCAATAAATTTTTCAGATTTTTTTGAAATCTGTCTGAATCTTATATGCATCTCCCTATTTTTATTACTTTCTTCCAATACTTCATAAGGAGATTTAACTCCAATCAAAAATCTAAGCATTTGCATAACATTGCTTGTTCTGTCTTTAAGAGCAAAACAAAACATTCGAATGATTATTCCAATTTGAGATTTGTAGAGTATTTCAAACGCGTCTTTTGATTTTATTGACAAATCTGGATAAAGTTTTCTGAACTTTGAATAAAAACTTGGAACAAATCTATCAGAAATACAGCCAATAATTGAGAGCCATAAATCTTCTTTTTTATTAGTAATCTGATAACATAAAGCAGTAACTGGTTCGCATTTTTTTGTTCTTCCTAAAGCAGAATTGTAATAATCAACAAAATCTGGGATGTCTAAATTGTCTGTTTTATGATGGTCAATCCATACAATCGGCATATTAAATTTTCTTGCTTCTTCTAAAAATTCTTTTGAAACAACAGGTTTATCCAAAATAAAAATATAATCTGCATTTAACTCGCTAACTTTCTTGAAATATTCTGCATTCATTTCTGGAAAAGACCTTATCGGAATTCCTTTTCCTCTCCCAATATAGCGTTGCAACAATAAAAAAGAGCACAATCCATCTGGGTCGTTGTCAAAGAAAAAAAGCGGATTTTGTGCTTTTTCAAGATGTTCTTTAATTTGGACAACTTGCTTTTTTGTTAACATAAGAAAAAAACTCTCTTCATATTTAAAAATCCTCTTTTATTTCAGTTTCAAGTTTTTTATAACCAAAAAAATCAGTAGTATAGTTATAAGCTCCAGCATTCAAAAAAACTATTTTATCTCCAACTTTGATGTCTTTGTTCAGCTTTACTTTGTATCTAAAAATATCATCTCTTGTTGGTGAATTTCCTTTAATAAGAAAATATTCTCCTTCATCTTCTTCAGACAATTCATCTTCAATCAGCATTTTAGTTTCTGTCAAAAGAGTGTCTAATGCACAATTATAGAGAGTAGTGTTTACAATTAAGGTATTGTCATATTTTTGGATAATTTCTACTATTAATTTAACACAAGGAGCTGCCAAAAATCTTCCGGGTTCAATAATCGTTTCAATTCCCTTTTCTTCAAGCCATTTTTTTGTATTTTTCAATTTGGAGAATATATAATCAAAAACATCAACATTGGAACTTGCATAAAGACTAGGCAATCCCCCGCCAATATTAACAAAATTTATTCTTTTCAAACTTTCTTCTGTCAAAGAATCTTTCAATTCTTCAATAATTTCCCATTCAGAAGTATTTTGGGATTTTCTATGCAAATGAATTCCTAATCTTTCAATAAAATTATTATTTTTTATCTTTGAAATTAATTCATTAACTTTTTTTGAAGGCATTCCATAAACAAAATATTTCCCTGTCCCAATTCTATGTTCTTGAAATTTCATTCTTAAGGAAAGGTTAATTTTAATTCCAATCTTTTCAATTACTTTTAAAAGTCTTTCAAAATCAATTTCATTATCCACAACAAAATTTCTAATCTCTTTATTTAAAATTTCATTCAATTCTTCTTCTGATTCAGCTTGAGTAAAAAACCATATTTTAGATTTATTATTTATTTCATCAATTTCTTCTTTTGCATGAATTGAAAAATAAACATTCTTGCCTTCTTCCAAATTCTGCAAAACTTTTCCAACAACCCTATTTGTTTTATAAGAGTAAGATATTTTTAACCCCAAGTCTTCTAATTTTTTAACTTGCTCTTTTAAAATATTTTTTGACAGGATGAATTTAGCTTCGTTTAATTTAAATAAATTTTTTTCGTTCATTTCAATAATCCTTCTTTTTTCATCTTATCTAAAACTCCAGTCATCATTAACGGAAAAGTTAGAGAAACATCTCCATTAACAGTTACAGCTTCTCCGTCATCTTTTATTTTTCCCCAAGATTTTGCTTCTTGAGTAGTTGCACCAGACATTGAGCCAGAACTAGCATGGGAAGTAGTCATATAAACAGCATAATCAAATCCTCCCGAAAGCAAAGCAGCAAAAACAGCATAATGTTTAGAAATGCTTCCGCCCAAAGAGATAATCCCCTTCTTTTCATCAAAATTTAAATCAAGAGTTATTCTTTCCATATCTTTAATAACATCAACAATAAAATCTGGATGTTTCTGTTGGAACATAAAAAGTTGAAATCCAAATGAAGAATCTGCTATTCCAGGACAATAAATAGAAATATTATTCTTTGAGGATTGATAAAGGATTGAATTTTCATCATTCAACATTAATCCTATTTCATAAATAAGTTCAGATGCAGAAATTCTTTTTTTCTTTTCATAAATATTCGTCAAAAATTCATTCATCTTATCTTCAAATTTCATATAGCCAGCAGTATGAATTACTATATTTCCAACCCTATTTTCACCTTTTTCATGCAAGGCAGTATCATCTGAATTAAAACTAGCTATTTCAAATTCTTCTCCAACTGATTTCATGATGTCTTCTTCAATTGCTCCAGAAGTTGTAACCAAAATGTTTGGAATTTTTAATTTGCAAAGCTGGCTAAAAAATCCTCTTAATCCAGAAGTAACCATATTTGAAGTAAATGTAAGAAAAATCTTTGCCCCTGCTCTTTTCATTTTTAATACTATTTTTCCAGCTTCGGCAAGTTCAACTGCTTGATAACCTAAAGAGCCAAAGCTGTCTAAGAGCTCTTCAACGCTCATATGCTCATGCCAGATAAAATCTTTAACTTTTTTCATTTTATAAAATAAGAAGTAAAGTGTCAACTACAACTATTGTTTTGGTATAGGTATCGCCAAGATAGTGTAATCGTTTTTCACAATATTAGGTAAAAAAACATATTTTTAAAGCTTGTTATTTCAATTCAAAAAAGTATATTGCACCACAAAAATCTTTTTAAAGGGAAAGTGGGTAAGAATAAAATGAATAAATGGTTTGAAATCTTACTTGGATTGCTCTTCTTGAATGGAGCTATTTTTGTATGGTGGACTAATTTTTTAGGCTTTGGAGACGCAGCACTAAGCTTCTTCAAAGGTGGAGCAACTTGGCTTGTAATTCTAGTTGGTTTGATTCTAATTATGCTTGGAATCAGTGACCTTAAAGATTAATTATCTAACGAGAATCATCAGTGTTCCTTCTATAATGCCCGCTATTACTAAAAGGGGAACTATTACTAATAGGAAAACTTTTAATGAATTAATTAAATAATTTCTAAAAGAATATAATTTTTTCTTTTGAAAGGCAAATGTTCCAATCTTTAAACCCAATCCAAGAGAGATAAATACAGCAGGAAGTTCAAAAATTCCATGAGGGAAAATTTTCCAAAGGGTTAATATCCCCCCATCATTCACACTTAAAAAAGAAACAAACCCCAGTAAATATCCGTTTGTTATAGCACCAACAAGAGAAAAAATCCCAAAAAATGCCCCAAAGATAATTCCAAAGAATGTGCTTTTTACATTATTAGAGATAATAAAACTGATTAAGTCAAATTGAGACATATCTTTAGTCTGTCCGATAAGCTCTTTTATAAAATCCATAATTCTTTCTTGAATAATTTGAGGAGCCGGAATAAAGAAACCGATAAAGGTAAATAAAAAGAAAATCCCGATTATTGTATAAATGAATTTTTTAGAATCTTTTACATATTGCCAACTTTGCTTGTACTCTTTTTTTAAATTAAAAGACTTTTTGCTGATTTTTTTTGCCATATAACTTAACTAAAATGTTCACTGATATGTTTAGTTTTATTTTTATATTTCTTTTTTAGGTAAAATCCATAACCTATCCCGATGATGAACCCGCCAAGATGGGCAGTATTTCCAATCGGAACATCTCCAAGCAAAGAAATTAGCCATAATATGAACAGCATTGCTGGAGCCGCAAATTTCATTTTAACAGGGATAGGAATAAACATAAGATAAACTGGAAGATTCGGAGTCAGAACCATTAACAAACCCATTAATCCAAATAATGCCCCAGATGCTCCAACTGCATAAGTATTAAAATCAGCAGGGAAAATAAAACTGATTAATACAAAAAATATTCCAGCAAATAATCCAGAGATTAAGTAAAACCACAGAAATCTTTTTCTTCCCAAAATTTTCTCTCCGAGATTTCCTGCAAAAAGAAGAGAGAACATATTTGCAAATAAATGAAAAAATCCCCCATGCATAAACATGCTTGTTAAAAAAGTCCAAAAATAAAAGTTAGCTACGATGTTTGATGGTTTCAATGCAATGTAATCAATAAAGTCTGGAAAGATGCCCATCAAAATAGAAAATAAAATAAAGCAAAAAACATTAATTATAATTAAAGATAAACTAGTGTTAAGATTGAATAATCTCCTCTTTTTTATATAAAATTCTGCCATGTATCTTTATTTTCTTTTCTTGATTATTTTTTTTGTTTTCTTTTTAGTAATTCCCTTCTTTTTTGAAACGTCTTTCTTTTCCTTTGTTTCCTTTTTCGGCTTTCTTTTTCTTTCTTCTTTTTTCAATTTTTCCTCTTTTTTTATTTCTTTTGCTTTAATCTTCTCTACTTTCTCCTTTTCAACTTGATATTCGCTTTCAACTAGGTTCAATTCTTTTTTTAATCTTTCAAGTTCTTTATTGTATTCTTTAATTGTAGCGTGATTGTCTTTTCTAGAAACAATATTTCCGCATTCGTTACAAACAAAATTATGAACTAATGCATTTTCTTCGCTAAATTCAATATTGCAAGTTTCACAAACATAAAACTCTTTTGTTTCTCTACTTTTAATCTGATGATTCACTTGTTCTATTTTTTTAGCTATGCTTCCTCTCAAAAATTCTAAACTTTTCAAAATTTCTATTCTCCAAAAATAAGTATACCACCCTTTCCTTTTGTCTTTTTTTCTTATGAATGAAACAAGCCCTTGATCAGAAATTTTATACAAAATATTTCTTGTTTGATTAATAGTCAAATTTAATTTTTTTGCAATTATGAATTCATTTATGTATTTTTTTCCATCGAGCAAATCAACTATCTCTTCTGCAGATTTTCCAGCAATTGAGATAACAATTTCTTTTAGAAATTTTTTAAGCATTAAATTAATAAAAATGCCCCTAATAAATACCTTTCGGTTTCACGAAGTGGAAACTAATGGAAAATTTCCAGTTTTACTTTCGGTTCGGAGAAACGATTACAAAAATTTCCTGTTTTTAGTTTCGGTTCGGAGAAGCTAACCTATTGGAAAATGCAAGTTCACTTTCGCTTTCATTTTCAGTTTGGTTTAAAAATAAAGATTTTTAAACCTGAATTGTGTTTATATAATTAAGTCATACCGACACAAAAAGATGGGATTGTTTAATAAAAAGGATAAAAAAGAAGTAAGAGGGGAAGGAATTCCAAGATTACCTGATATCCCTCAATTACCAGAATTGCCAAGACTGCCAGAATTTGCAGATACAGATGAATACTCAAATGAAAAACTTGCAAAACTTCCAGGCTTATCCAATAATTTTGAAAGAAATAATTTTTCACAATATAATATCAAGAATGCCGTAACTGGAGAAAAAGAGGTGGAGGAAGACGCAGATGACTTTGCAATTAGAAGTGAAATGCAAACGATGCAAAACCCTCCAATTAAAGAAAAAGATTTCAGTTCAATACAAGAAAGACCTAGAACAAAAGAAGCGGAACCATTGTTCATAAGGATAGATAAATTTGAAGATGGCTCACGAGCATTTGAAGGAGTAAAAAAACAAATTATTGAAGTTGAAAAATTATTTAATGACCTAAAAAAAGTTAAGGAAAATGAGGAAAAAGAAATAAGATTATTTGAAAGTGAAATTAAGCAAATAAAAGACAAGTTAGAGGGGATAGACAGGAATATTTTTTCTAAAGTTTGAGAATATGAAAGAAGAAAACCAAGTTTATGTCCAAATAGGTTATGATGAATCTCTTGCATCAAAAAAGGAAATTTTATCTTCAGAAATTTCTCTTTTGAATTTGATGAAAGTAATAAAGAGATATGACGCTTTAAGATTAGAAGAACTGAAAGTAAAGTCAAAGATTCGTAAAGAAATTAAATTATTGGGAACAAAAACAAGAGAAGTTCAATCTTCTTTTCCTTTTCTAAAGATTTTTCCAAAAATAAAACATTCAATCTTAAGTGAAGAGAGACCGCAAGAGATAAAGAGAAAATTTGATGATAATATAGAATCTCAACTTAGAGAAATACAAGAGAAATTAAGAGAAATTGACAGAAGATGACAAAATTAAACCGAATCTTCTAATCTTTTTTTAATCTTATCCTTAACTAAATTTATCCCTTCTATTAATTTTTTTGGATTCCAGTTTCCATAGTTAGCATTAAAATCTTCTAAGAGGCAGGGAATTTCCTTTTTTTGATAAGCTTGAATGGACATAGTATATGAGGCATACATCACGTCCGCCTTTGTTCGAGCAAAAGAGTCGTTTAATCGCGGAAGAGTTTTTGGATCAGTTGGAACTAAGGTCCCATCAATAACTACAAGAATTTCCCCGTTATCTCCCATATTTGCTCCAAGATTTGAAAAGTCTGGATAAGAAAAAAGTTCCACAGTAAAAAATTTTTCACCAATTGGTATTCTTATATCATTAGGGTGATTATCAGGAATGCTAGCTTTTTTAAAATTATCAATTAAATAATACTTAATTATCTCTGTCAATTCATTTCTTCTTCTTTCTTCTGGGGAAAGGATTATTACGCATTTGTTCATAAAGACAAAGGTAGCAAAAGCATTTATAAGCATTTCTATGGGAAGAAAGGACAAATATTTTTAAAATCGTTATTCTTAATGAAGAGATGATAACCAGAACAGAGTTGATAACAAAATATGTTGGATTTTTCAAATCAAAAGGACATAAAGAAATACAAAATTCTTCTCTTATTCCAGAAAATGACCCCACTGTCCTTTTTACAACAGCAGGCATGCATCCCATTGTTCCTTATCTTTTAGGACAACCACATCCTATGGGAAAAAGGTTATGCAATGTTCAAAGATGTATTAGAACACAAGATATAGCAGAAGTAGGAGATGCTTATCATCATACCTTCTTCGAGATGCTGGGAAATTGGAGCGTAGGAGATTATTTTAAAAAAGAAGCTATAGAATTCACGTTTGAATTTTTAACAAAGCATTTAAAAATTCCAAAAGAAAGATTGGCAATTACTTGTTTTGCTGGAAATAAAAATACTCCAAAAGATGAAGAAGCATACAAAATTTGGATATCTGTTGGAATTCCCAAAGAAAGAATTGCTTTTCTTGAAGACAACTGGTGGGAAACGCCAGGTCCAGGCCCATGCGGACCAGATACAGAAATCTTTTACTGGAAACAGAATAAAAAATCTGCTCCAAAAAAATTTGATTCCAAAGATAGCAATTGGGTTGAGATTGGAAATGATGTTCTAATGCAGTATGAAAAAACAGGAGATGGAAAATACCTTTCAGCAAAACAAAAAAATATTGATTTTGGAGGAGGAGTTGAAAGAATAGTTGCAACATTAAATGGCGTAGAAGATAATTACCTTACACCTCATTTTCTTCCAATTATAAGGGAAATAGAAAAACTATCCAAGAAAAAATATGGAAAAGATAAAGAGATTACAAAAGCCATGAGAATAATTGCAGACCACATAAAAGCATCTGTCTTTATAATTTCAGATGGAATCTCTCCAAGCAATAAAGAACAAGGATATATTCTACGAAGACTAATAAGAAGAGCAGTGAAATACGGAAGAGATTTAGGGATAAAAAATTTCTCTGTTGAAATAGCTAATCCAATTTTTGATATATATTCCGACTATGAATATCTACAAGAAAACAGGGTAAAAATTTTAGAAGAATTGAAAAAAGAAGAAGCTAAATTTTTAGAAACAATAGAAAGAGGAATGGGTATATTTGAAAAGTTAACAAAAGACAAAAAGGAACTTGATTGCAAAGATTCTTTTTTGTTATACCAAAGTTATGGTTTTCCTGTTGAAATGATTGAAGAAGAATGCAAAAAAAGAAAAATAAAATTCTCAAAAGAAAAATTTGAAAATGAATGTAAAATCCATCAAGAATTATCCAGAACAGCAACCAAAGGAAAGTTCAAATCAGGACTTGCTGACAATTCAGAACAAACAACAAAATTGCACACTGCTTCACACTTATTATTATCTGCATTAAGAATTATCTTGAAAGACCAAGAAATAATTCAAAAAGGAAGCAATATCACTCCAGAGAGATTAAGGCTAGATTTTAATTTTTCAAGAAAACTAACAGAAGAAGAATTAAAAAAAGTTGAAAATTTGGTGAATACTGAAATAAGGAAATCATGCAATGTGATTAGAAAAGAAATGCCTCTCAAAGAAGCAAAAAAAGAGGGGGCAAGAGGAATATTTGACGAAAAATACGGAGAAAAAGTTTTAGTTTATACTATTGAAGATTTCTCAAAAGAAATATGTGCTGGTCCTCATGTAAAAAACACATGCGAAATTGGGCATTTTAAAATAATTAAAGAAGAAGCTTCTTCCTCTGGTATTCGTCGCATAAAAGCGACGGTAGAATAAAGGAAGATTAAGCGAAGGAAACCTTGGTGTCCGCGCGAAGGATAAAAGCAACAGTAGATTGATTCTCATAAAAATAAGTAATTATTAGAAAAAAATAAAGTAGCTAATAAATAAGGCTCTAAAGTATTGTTCAACCAATTACAATCGCGTTAAAAAAGAGGGGGTAACTATTTTCTAATTCAAGAAACATCTTTCTCTTTAATTAATTAAAAAGTATAAGAATCAAAATCTATTAACCCATATTTTTTCTTTAAATCTTTAAATTGATTTGATTGAATTTGATTTATTGCTCCATATTTCCTCATATTCTCTCTTATTTTTATTAAATTTCTAACATCTGGATATTCATACATATCTTTTCCAAAAGAAGTCCCGTTGGAAATGATTATCACTTGGGGGGTAGAATTTAATTCAACAATTCCAGTAAGTTCAGTTTTAGAATCACCAATAATAGAAGGACCAGTAGTTTCAATAAAACAATATTCGGTATTAATCAAACTTTTTGAAATTGGGCACTTTATTCCTGTAGCTTCATGATTTTCTACAGGGTAATAAATAAAAGCAGTTCCATATCCCAATTTCCTTAACAAGAAAATCAATAATCCTGATTTTTCACTGCATATTCCCTGCAAGTCGTAAAGAACTTCATAAGAATATCTTTGATAATCTATCTTATTAGTTCTGCTAAAATAAACAGATTTATTAGAATAACCAAAAGGAATATTTTGAACCAGACTTATAGCAATCCTCGCTTGATCCTCCTTGTTTTTAGTTATTTCTTGAATTTGAACAACGAGGGGGAATAAAAATTCTTCTTGAGATTCTTCATCCAAGTTTTTTAATTTAAAATCAAGCAAAGTTGGGTTCTTACTTGAATCAATATAACGCGGAACTTTTAAGAGGTAATCATAAATTCCCTTATACACTACAAAATCAATGCTCCCCCCTTCTCCTCTTAAAGTATAATTAAGGGTTATATTTCTTGCTTCAGTTTTATATTTTGAAACACAGTTATTTCCTTCTGCTGTCGAAATTGATGAGCACCCACAAAAAGAAGCATTATTAATGAAATTTTCATTTAAACAATAATATGGTTTTACATCAGAACATTCATTATTTTTTGTTCCATCGCTACAAGCAAAATCTTTTTTAAAGAATATAACAAACATACCAAGAACAATAATCAAAATAAAAAAAACTACAACAGAATAAACAATAACCCCTTTCTTAACATCTTTAATCATTTAATACAAAATTCAAAGAATTATAAAAAGGTTCTTATCAGCCA
>JBBSXF010000116.1:0-1357 GCA_038045905.1 Nanobdellota archaeon | reverse complement strand
GTGCTTACAGACAACTTTTTAGTAACGCTTCAGCTTGTGATAAGCATACCTCTTTTTAAGTCCTCTATATTGGCACGAGCAAAATTAAGAGTAATGACTAAATCTAAAAAAGTCGATGAATTTGGGCATTTAACTTTTACCATTGCATATGCCTTTTTGATAAATGTTGTTGGTATTTTATTGGTTAGTTTACTTTCTCTACAGGCAGGCATAATTTTCTTTGGTGCGAACATTCTTCTTACTCTAACTTACTCTGTTATTATGACTCTAGAAGAAAAGAGCAAATTAAAGGAGAGGATCATAAAAGATTTATTCTTTATTTTAGTTTTAGTTCTTGGAGGAGTCTTGCCGATAATTGGGGTATACTAAAGAATAATATTCTTTTTTAGAAATAAAGAAGCAAAAAAGTGACTCACCGAAAGAGTTAAAAACTTTGCTTCTTTAAAGTAAATATGGACATGATAAGCATACCAAAAGATGAATACAAGAAATTGAAGGCACAGGCGAATATAGATATAGATTTATTAAGACAATTGGTAAATAGCTTAAAAGACATAAAAGAAGGAAGAGTAATAAGAGTAAAATAATCGTTAGGTTTCTTCTTCATCTGGTTTGTAATCTCTAATCAATTTTTCTATCTCTAATCTGAAAAATTCTAGGAAAAGCCTAATTGTATTGATTGTTTTTTGTTGGTCTTTCTTTCCACTTATGGCAACTATATAAATTGCATCTAACTCTTCATAAAACAAATAGTAAATTCTATAATTTTCAAATCTTGATTCTCTAAACCATTCTGTGCCAAGTGGGTTTCCATATTTTGAATTGTGTATTAAATTATCTTCGATTTTGTCAACTCTATCTTGAATGTTTTTAGCATATTTAGCAAGTTCTTTCTGAAAACTTACTGAGCGAAACACTTTATACTTTTTCATGGTAATGTTAAGAATATTTAACTTAAAAAACTTCTTGAAAAGCGGGCGGGCAACTCTCAAATGCAGAATAACATTCCTATCATCCACAGATTTTAAACCTGAATAAAACTGCCGACAATTACATTCAATATCAAATTTTTAGTGAAAGCTATTCCTCCCGAGGCTCTGTTTTCGCACTTCTGGTACATACGTGACGCTTAATCACGAGTAAACGGCAAATATCTCAATTACTCCGAAATAGTTTCTTTCGTAGAAAAACAGCAGTTAGTCTAACTTTCAAAGATTCAAGCGTCGAAAACTTATTAAGCTTATATGAATTAAGTTTGCTGAGGTGAAAAATGGCCTATATTCTTAAATTTGGAAAGAAGTTTGATAGGGAATTTGCAAAAATTGATAAGTCTATTTCAGAACAGATTGTGAAGAAG
>JBBSXF010000115.1:2280-3058 GCA_038045905.1 Nanobdellota archaeon | reverse complement strand
TTTCTTCTTTCTACCAGCGTAGTTTCTTTTTTAAAGAAACCCGTTTTCAAAAGAACTCACTTTTCATAGACATATCAGTAGATTTTAATTTAAATAATTATCATATCAGTTAAATTAATGTTAAAATCCACCCATCATTGCACAATCAGCAATTTGCTCAACAGAATCAGAGACAGAGCATTGAACTCCGTTTATAACAGGAATAATTTGAATTGAATCAATTTTAGAAGTAAAAATATGGTCTGTCGTATCTGCTGTTGTATAAGTTTTTCCTGCATTTTTATCTGGAAGGTTTAAATCGTTTCCCTCTAATCCAGGAACTGTTCCAGCAGTATTTGTTATGGGATAACTTTTTATTTCGGCTGGAGAAGATACCCCCACAATAACTTTATCTACGCTAACATCTCCAATCCCTAATGAAAACTGAAGAGTGTAAGTATATGGCTCTTCACTACCCCACTCATTATAACAAGTATATTGCTTATTAAGAACAACTTTATCAAAATTCCCAAAACACGCTTCGCTGTTTTTAACCTGTTTATTTATCATATTGCTTGCAAAACTCCATACAAGTCCTATTGCAGCTATGCTTACTGCTATTAAAATAACAGTTATAACAATTGCAGAAAGTCCTCGCTTGCTAATTTTTTTTATTCCAAAAGAATTTTTTTTAAATTGTAATCTTTTGGCCATAATCTCCTCCGCATACAAAAGTCTTTTTTCCACTTCTTGAAACTCCTATTAAAACAGGACTTAATTCTAAAGATTCTATTTCACT
>JBBSXF010000115.1:0-2270 GCA_038045905.1 Nanobdellota archaeon | reverse complement strand
TAAAGAGGTTATATCTTCCACAAGTTCCCGATTAACACTTTTTGTTTCCCCTTGTTTCAACCCAGTTGTAGGCCAACCTTCATCCATTTTTTTAAGAGTGTTTGTCGTATAACTTCCACTTGAAGATATTTCTTTTACATTCAAGTTATAAATTGGAATATTTCCGTTATTTACAATATTTAATGTGTCAGTTCCAGATTGATAATCTGCCTGAAATTTAACTTCTTCACAAACTAATTTTATATTTTTTCCGAATTTTGTAACTCCTTCTTCCATCATCCCCCTAGACCAAAAAAATAATACTGCAATAATAACAATTACCAATGCAATTAGCATAACTGTTGTTATCACCGGCGAAAGTCCTTTTTTTCTCATAATTTTTTTCACCATCTTTTCTTTATTTTTATAAGGGAATATTCCTTTTAAATTCTTTTATTTTAATTAACATGGAACTGCAGTTTCAACTTTTGCATCACTGCAACTTACTATTGTTTTAAAGTTATCAATTACTTGACTCCTAATCGGGATAATTTCTATTTTTTTAATAGTAATTTCTGGAGGGAAATTGAATATTTGCTCGTCTTTTGAAGCTTCTGGAAATAATGAATTTGGCAGAGCATTATTAAAAGAAACCCCTCCTCCAGTCGGAGTAATTTTTGTATTATGAGTAAGTTCATTATCCTGAAAATATTGGGATATGTCTATAGTAGCCAACGCATCTGCACTAGCTGAACCATGAATGAAATATCCATCAAGGCTAAATCTTCCATTATTTTTTAAGGTTAATGTGAGAGTATTACTCACACAAGGTGCTTCTTTTATTAAAATAGAAGTTCCTTCTGGACATGTCGGAGAATCTTTTGGAATATAAGTTTTCAAAAATTGATAAACAAGTATGCTCATTGAGATAGAAACAGCCATTAATAATACATACCCGATTACTATGCTTAATCCTTTTTTGTTTTTTTGTTTATTGTGCATCGCTGGTAACAACATGTTTTTCTCCTTTAATTTCTCTCCATATAACAAAATAGAAATTTTCTCCTCTCTTTAATTTGAATTGATAATCTGTTGGAGGCAGTCCTTCTGAATCATCTCCATCTATTGCACTGCTTGTAGTAGTTTCTCCTCCCCCAACTCGGACAACAACATCGTCTATCTGAGTATCACCTTCTGGGGGAGAAAAGGTTTTTGTTTCTTGTATATTTTCATTTAAAATAAACTCCGCCGGATAACATTCTCTGCGAGGGGCAATAGGATTTAATTTTACACATACGTTTTCATCAATTAAATCTTGATATCCTAAAAAGTGAATTTGCTCTTTATTTCCAAAGATAAAATAAATATTTTTGTCTTCTTCTATATAACTAACATAATTTTTTGCAAAATTTTCCATTAGATTTGCCATCTCATCGTCATTCAATCCGCTGTATGTTCCTGAATCTATAACTTGTTGGCTTTCAATTCCAATTTCTTGTCCCAAATCATAAAGCTTGACTTCATCTTTTGTGGAAGTATAATTAGAAACAGTTATCACACTTACAATAACTACAATGATAATCACAGCTACAATTAGGAAAAATTGCCCCCTTTTATTATTCATTAAAGAATTAAAGAAACTTAGTTTATTAAGTTTTTGAAAAATTTCTCTGTTAGACAAATAGTTAATAAAAAATTCTCACATATTATTTTAATAATTGAAGGTACTTATATAACAAATTAAATAATCAAGACAGGCAAACATGAGAATAAATAAGCCCTGAGCGTATCTCAAGGGGAAAGTCATACGAACGAAACCGCGTAGGTGTCGTCGTGTAGATTCGAGCATTTGCAACAATGCCCAAAATTTTGATTGCAATTGTTGCGGGTGTGAGTAGAAGGTTTGTGCAAACCTGAGAAAAATCTATAATAAAGCGTAGACTCGAAGGTTTGCCTGTAAAAACCAAAAAGCTTCCTCTATTCTTCCTCGGCTCTGTTTTCTGTTAAGCATCTGAACAAATGTTTAGGGCTGCTTCGATCAGGACCTGACCCGTTTCGCATCTGCAAGATCAAAACAGGCAAAGCGTCAACGTCCGAATAAAGACTGTTTGACATTTACTCACTCGCCTTCTTGCAGTCTGCATAAAGCTCACTTGCATATAGCGGAGAGCTACCCCGCTGACCTAGTCTACAAATATATGATAAAATAAGGATATTTAAGGGTTTTGATGCGGAGGGCTATGTGTAAATTCTAACCAAGAAACTTGGGATTAATATTCCACTCGTATTTT
>JBBSXF010000114.1:0-2409 GCA_038045905.1 Nanobdellota archaeon | reverse complement strand
ACGTCTACATCATTTAAATATATTTCGTTGAGGTGGACGTAAAAATATTTTATCTCTTCTTAACTTTCCTAATCAAGAAAACAATTACAATTAAAACAAGCAAGATCGCAATTCCTGCGATTAATGGAGTAGAAAAATTAAAGTTTGAAGCAGCCCCAAAACCTGAAGGAGTTTGTGGATTACTTGGCAGTTGAGTAGATTCTGGAGTACTTGAAGGAGTTTGTGGATTACTTGGTAAAATTTCAGATTCTACTTGTCCAGTAATCACATTTCCAGTTAAATTATCCAAACCAAATAAAATTGCAATATTTAAAAAAACGGCAACAATCAAAAAAACAGGGAAAAATCTTTTGAATAATGAAGCGGGTTTGCTTAATCTCTTACGAGAATTAACTTTCACCTTTTTTCCTCTCGTCTTTTTCATAAATGAATTAGACTATTATTACTTATAAATCTTTTTGTGAAAAAATCTACAAGAAGTTTTAAATTGAATAATTTCTGTGCGACATAGAAATCTTTAAAAATGTCTAAACATTGTTTAAACTATGAATAATCAAAAAGAAATTATAAAAAATGTTGGAAGTTGGGGGAATAGTGCTGGAATTCTTCTTCCCAAAGAATGGCTTGGAAGCCGAGTAAAAATCATTTTAATAGAAAATGGCTTAGAAATTAAAAAAGAAATAACCTCTATTCTCTTAGACTATTTAGATGATATTGTAGGAATTTATCTTACTGGAAGCTATTCAAGAGGAGAACAGGAAGAAGACTCAGATATAGATATAATTGCAATATCAAACAAAACAAAAAAAGAAATAATCTCTGGAAGATATTCTATTTCAATTATTACCCTAGAAAACTTAAAAAAAACTTTAAATAACAACCCTCTTTTAGTCTTGCCTCGGTTAAATGAAGCTAAAACTATTTTTAATCCTATTTTATTACGTGAATTAAAAAAAATAAAAATTTCAAAAAATTCTTTTAGAGGGTATATTGAAGAAACTGATAAGATAATTAAAATAAATAAAAATCTGCTTGATTTTGAGCAAAATCCTATTTTAGAATCTAATGAAATTATTTACTCCTTAATGTTGAGATTAAGAGGCATATATTTAATACAATGTCTTTTGCAAAAAAAGAGTTATATAAAGAAAGAATTTTTAAAACATCTTAGCATATCATCAAGAGATAGTAAAGAGATAGATAAAGCATACTTGCTTTACAAAAAAATAAGAGATGGAAAATCAACTAAAAAATTGCAATTAAAAACAGAAACTGCAAATTCTCTTTTGATTTTTGCAGAAAAAGAAATTAACAAATTAAAATAAAATGCCTCCAAGAAAAAAGAGATTAGAAAAGGGGATTGACTCTTTGCAAAAACAGATAGAATACCATAAAGCTAAACTAGCTAAGTCCATTGAAGAGGGAAATATAGAATTAGGAGAATATTATGAAAAAGAAATTCAATCTCTTGAAAACGCCGTTAAAAGAAAAGAAGAAAAAGTAGACAAATAAATACTGCAAAATCTCTTTTGCCGAATATAATAAAGATTAAAGCACATGAGAAGCAATATCGGATTTGATAAAAATATTTAAAAAGGGATTATTCTTATACATACTATGAAAAGTGGGTTCTTTTGAAAAAAGAACCTAACATGGTAGAAAATAATGAAACAAAAAAAGGTGATAAAAATAAAAACTAAGTTCTCAAATCGTTTGCTTTATACATTTATAACTTTAGGCATATTAATAATTTCTATTGCAGGAGTTTATGCTTGGTCTGCTTCTGGAGCAGGACATAATTCTGATGAAATTGATTTTAGCACAGGAACAAGCAATGCTATTTTTAGTACTTATCAAGGAACAGATCCTGGTAGTTATGCACAAACTCAAATTAATAAATGGGGACTTTCTTCTGCTGGAACAATGTTTTTAGAACCAGCCGCTGGAAGCATACTCTGGTTAACAGATAGTTGGGGAGGAACAGGGAGTGTGAAAGTTGTTGCAAATCAATTTACTGTTGGTCCATCTAGTACTGATTCAAACAAAGTAATATTAACTAAAGGAGGGGATATAACTGCTACAGGTTCAATTTCTGCAGGTTCTTTCCTTTATTCCTCTTCAGATGAAAGATTAAAAACAAATATTCAATCATTGCAAAATTCTTTAACAAAAGTTCAGCAACTTAAGGGAGTTTCATTTAATTGGAAAGCAAACGGACAAGAGAGTTTAGGGTTAATTGCTCAAGATGTTGAAAAGGTCTTCCCACAAATTGTTGGAACAGATAAAGAGGGAATGAAATCAGTAGACTACACAAAACTCGTAGCTGTTTTAATTGAAGCAATGAAAGAACAGCAAAAGCAAATTGATGAATTAAAGAGCAGATGCAATTAAGATGAACTCAATAAATAA
>JBBSXF010000113.1:0-2240 GCA_038045905.1 Nanobdellota archaeon | reverse complement strand
TCATCCGCGAACTAATTTTCGGTTTTGCCTAGGACATATGTCCTTGTCTTACACATAATAACTAAAGACAATAAAGCTTAAAAACTAATTCTCTCTAAAAAAACAAATGAAGAACAAATTAATAAAAAAAATAGCTATTTTTGGTTCAGCGGCAATTTTAAGTTTAACTGTGGGATGTTCTACGCTACGCAACACTTTGTTCGATGAAAATATTGTTAATTTAGGAAATGGATATAGTACTGACGCTTCTGATTTGGTAAGTCTTGGATTAATTTCATCATTTAATGATGGTTCTATTGAATATACCAAGAGGGAGAATGGAGAATATGGTTTAACATTCCCTCCTGAGCGAATGATTACCTTAAATATTCGCGGTAAAAAATTTAAAAACCTCTGTCAAAATGTTGATACAAACAGAGATAGGTTTCTCAACTATAATGAGATATCAAAATTTTGGTTAGACACAATGAATAATCATAGTGTGCCTTTGAAATATTAATATAATTAGAATAATTTCCTTTGCCCACTCCAAGCATCGCATGTTGCCTTGTATTCACACCAAGCACATAATCTTGATTTAGTTGCTGGGAAATGTGTTGTTTTTTCTATTTGATTAATTAATTCTATAACCTCTTTCTTTAAACTTTCTAATTGTTCATCTGTTTTTTTTATGCAGATATTTTGATTATGTGCAAGGTAATGCCATACTAAACTAATATTCTTGCTTTTTCCAAATTCTTCTTTTATTGCTAAAGAATATAATGCTAATTGCCTGTTCTGTTCTAACTCTTCTATTGTTGGAAGAGTATTTGCTGTTTTATAATCGTGGATTTCTAATTCATTCCTTTCGACATTATGAACTAATCTGTCTATAAATCCAACTAATTTCTTTTCTCCCAATTCATCAAGAATCACTTCTATTTTCTTTTCAATTGCTATAGTGTTGTCCTTAAATGGTTGATGTTTGAAATAATAATCAATTAAAAAATTAACTCCTTTGTTAAAATAATCTTTTTCTGTCATGAATTTATTAACAATTAAAGTTTCAGAAGCATATTCTTCTACCCATCTTTCAGAATAATGAATGATTACATCATCCAATGAAGGAGCAATTCCTTCTATTGCTTTTGTATAAAGCCATTCTAATGTTTCATGAACAATTGTTCCCAAATGAGCTTCAATGTTTTTTGGAACTTCAGGAATTATTTTGTCTATATACCTGTATTTAAATTTTAATCTGCATTTTTCAAATGTTTCCAATCTTGAATAAGAATAAACCACCATTTAGTTTAAGAGAAAATGAGGGTTATAAATTTTATTGATAACAGATGGTTTAATAACCCTCTTTTTTGTTCAAGTTATATGAATAAAGAAGAATTATATGAAAGAATAAAGGACAGGAAAGCGTCTGATTTATTCGGAGATTTAGAGTATCAATTAGATTTGATTCCTCCAAATGGGGCTAAAATTCACAAATTAATTACTCTTAGACATATCTTTGGTTCAGAAGGGGATAATTATTCTAGGAATATTCACCCAATTAACGAGACAATTGCTGAATATAATAAACGGGATTCTGTTTATCTTGAATTGATTGAACAAAAAATTTTAGAATCAATGCAACTTTTTGGAGTTCATTTATAATTAATCAGAAATACATTAATTAAACAATCCCTTAGGACAGCAAGCTGATTTTAATTCATAACAAGATGAACGAGAACACTTATCTTCAGGACAATCCGAAAAATTATAACTTAGACAATAACTTTTGTTTTTATCTTCAATAATTTTATTAATCATGAATAAACTAGAAACAACCAATAAGATAAGTATTATAGTTAAGATAACTCCTCTTTTCATAGCTCTTTTAATTAAATAGGCATTATAAATTTTTAGTTATACTTATACTGAAGATAAAGTAAGAAAAGAAAGATTAATATGAATAAAATAATTATCGAGATGGTTCGAATTTTCTTCCAGAGAGAGACCTTTCCTCTTGGAGTTAATTCATCTAAATAATGCTGCGTTCCTCCAGTCATTCCTGCTAACCACACTTCTTGTCTCTTTTTGTCCTTGAATCTTTTCTGAATCGTCATTTATTTGAGAATAACTTAATGTTTTTAAAAATATTGTTATATTAATTATTAAACACGCATTCACCTGTTTCTGTATTCCAAGTGTCATATCCTTTACTCTTACAACAAGTTTCTCTTCCGTCTGGAGAAACTGTTCCACAGCTA
>JBBSXF010000112.1:0-8861 GCA_038045905.1 Nanobdellota archaeon | reverse complement strand
TCGGGTTTGTCCCATATACTTTTAATTAATGTAATAATTCCCGTTAGTGCTAATATTGTAGTTAACGAAGAGATTGTTCTATCATGATTTTCTTTTTTCCTTCTTTCTTGGCGTTCTTCCAAAAATTTTAATCCTTCATCATTAATATAAAAAACCAAGTATCTTTTATCTTCCTCTTTTTTTGGTAACCCTCCCGTATATTTTCCCCCAATTAAACTATAAATTCGTTTATACTCATCTTCTCCAAATTTTATTTTTAGGTTTTCTTCTTTTCTTGCTTCTTCATCATATTCTTTTTCTGCGAGATATTCTAAGAATTCTTCTATCTGTTCTAAAATGCTTGTTTTCTTTTCTTCCATTTTTAAAACCTCATCTTCTTTCCGAACTTCTTTGCAAATTTAATCATCTGCTTTTGACTCATCCCTTGAGACATATCCATTCCTGCCCCGCTTGATTTTATCACTTCATTAAGAAGTTTGTATTGCTTTAGAAGAGAACGAACATCGCTTGTTGGAACTCCTGCCCCTTTTGCTATTCTTGCCATTCTTGAAGTTTGTTTTTCAAGAAGTTCTGGATTTTCTTTTTCTTCTTGAGTCATTGATTTTATTATATGTTCCCATCTTGCTAATTTTGCTTCCTGATTTTCCAATGCTCCTTCTGGAATTTTAGCATTTATATTGGAAAGTCCAGGAATCATTGATTTTATTTTATCAAATCCTCCCATAGAGTTCATTGAACGGACTTGCTCTACAACATCTTCTAAAGTTAATTTTCCCTCTTCTAAATTTTTTTGAATTTTCTTCTGGCTTTTTTCTTCTGTGACTGATTTTACTTTTTCAATTAAAGTTTGCAAATCCCCCATTCCTAAAAGACGAGAGAGAAAAGAATTGGGATTGAACTCTTCAATATCATTAACTTTTTCTCCTGTTCCTATAAAATAAACAGGAGCTTTTGTTTCGGCACATGCTGTTAATGCTCCTCCTCCCTTTGCTGTTGAATCCATTCTTGTTATAATCACTCCAGAAATGTCTGCTGCTTTTTTGAATTCACTCGCCTGTGTTTTTGCCGCTTGCCCAATATCTGCACCCATCACTAAAATTGTTTCTGTTGGTTTTATTTTTTTATTAAGTTCTTTTAATTCTTCAACAAGTTCTTTGTCTAAGCTATGTCTTCCAGCAGTATCCACTAAAATTAAATCATAATCTTTAAGTTTTGGTTCAAATTCTTTCCAAATTTTAAGAGCGTCTTTTTCTTCTATGTTTGTAAATACATTTAATCCATTTTTCTCCCCCAACTGCATTAATTGCTCTTTTGCAGCAGGACGATGAACATCTAATCCTACAAGGGCAACTCTTTTTCCTCTTTTTGCAAACCAATTTCCTAATTTTGCAATTGTTGTTGTTTTACCAGAAGCATATAATCCTACTAGCATAATTCTGTTTTGCTTTTCAGATAATTTTAATTGCTTATGCTCTCCAAGAAGTCCTAAAAGTTCATCATGAAGTATTTTTACAAGATGTTCTTTTTTCTCTACTCCCTTAATCCTTTCGTCCATTGCGGATTTCCTTATCTTATCACTTAATTCTTTTACAAGACCGACATTAACATCTGCTTCAATCAATGCTCTTTGCAAGTCTCTTACTATAGAATCTACTACATCTTTATCAAGAAATAGAGCATTTGCTATCTTATCTGTTGCTTTTTTCAATGCTGCGCCAAGCTTTTCTAACATGATTTTAGAAGTATTTTAAGGGTTATTAAATTTTGGGTTTTATTCCCACCCGCCTTCCCATGAGAAGAAAATTGGTATAGCCTCTTTTTCATTAATTGAACCGGATTTGGAATTTGCTAGTAAATTATTCTAAAATTGTTTTTATTTCATCTAAAATACTTTTATGAAATTTATCATTTACAGAACATATCCTTTTGATTATTATTTTTTGATTGATTGTAAAAATTCTTTGAGGTTTAACCCAACTTTTAAAAGGGAGTTTTCCACTTGAAAAGTCACGAGTTTCTATGAGAATCCCCTTATCTGGAATATTTGAAGTTATTAAACAACATATTACATCTTGAGTTTTGTTTAATTTTTCATTAGAGATTATCAATGCGGGACGTTGTTTTACATTTGTTAAGTCCGAATAAGGAAAGGGTACAAGCACAATATCCTTTTGATTATACATTATTCCACCTCTCATCTAATTTGTTGTCCCATTCCTTTTTTAAGACATCTTCAGAAGCAAACATCGTTAAGAGAGATTCACTATCACTTTTTTTTATTGATTGCAATTCTTCAACTCTTTTTTGGATGCATTTTCTTATAAACTCACTCCATTTTATTTCTGAATATTCCTTCATTTTATTGTATACAGACTCTTCAATTGAAAGGGTTACATTTGTCATAGACAAATAAGTGACTACACTTATTTAAACTTTTTGGTTTTTTATTTGTATTTTTCCTCAACTTCTTTTAAGAATTCATCGAATTTGCCTTGTTTTATCTTTTGCTTTGCTTTTTCTATTAATTTGGTTAAGAAATAAATATTGTGATACATTGCCAATCTTTGTCCTATTGTTTCATCATTCATCAATTGATATCTAAGAAAAGCTTTTGAGTAATTTTTGCAAACAAAACAAGTGCAATTTTTATCTAAAGAAGAGTAATCAAACTTGTATTTTTCATTAAGAATTTTTATTTTTCCTTCAGAAGTGAATAGTGTTCCTCTTCTTGCACTTTGGGTTGGCATTCTTGAATCAAAAACATCTATTCCTAAAGCAATTCCCTTTAAAATTTCAATTGGGGTTCCTATTCCCATAAGATAAACTGGCTTATCTTCAGGAAGAATTTCTTTTACTTTTTTTACTACATTAAATTCTTCTTCAATTGTTTCTCCTAATCCAAATCCTCCTATTGAATATCCTTCAAAATCTAGTTTCATTAAATTTTGAGTTGCTTTTTTTCTTAAATCTTCAAATATTCCTCCTTGGATTATTCCAAAAAGAATTTGTCTTTTATTTTTTGGAATCTTTTCTTGAAGTTTATTATGATGTTCTTTGCATCTTTTTGCCCAGAGTGATGTTTTTTCAACTGCTTCTGCAATTTCTTTTTTTGAATGTTCATACATTGGCATTGAATCCAAGCACATTGCAACATCGCTGTTTATATCTAACTGGATTTCCATATCTTTTTCTGGAGTTATAAATATTTTTTCTCCGTTTAATGGGTTTCTAAATTGAATTCCTTTATCTGAAGATGATAAGTAGATGCTTTTAGAATACATTTGAAACCCTCCACAATCTGTAAAATTAATTCCTTTATGATTCATGAATTTTTTTATTCCCCCTGCCCTTTTTATTATTTCAGAACCATGCCTTAAATATAAAATGAAAGCATTAGAAATAACTGCTTGAACCTTCATTTCTTTTAATTCTTCTGAAGTTATTCCTTTTGTAACTCCCCGTGTTGCAACAGGCATGAAAAATGGAGTTTCTGCTGTTCCGCTTTTGGTTTTTAGTTTTCCAATTCTTGCATTTGTTGTTTTATCTTTGTGAGTTATTTTGAATATCATAATTGAAGTTAAAAGTTAGTGTATATAAATTATCCCGCCCACCCTCCCGAGAGAAAGTTTGGTATCACCTCTTTTTTTGGAGAAAAGTTTTTAAAAGAACCCACTTACAATCCCAACTTCTCGATAAATTTGTTTTTATTGAATGGCTCAATGTCGTTATAGTTTTGTCCTGTTCCTAAATAAAATATTGGTTTTTTTGTTACATATCCAACACTAAGGGCTGTTCCGCCTTTTTCATCAATGTCTGCTTTTGTTAGAATAATTCCATCAATTCCTATTAATTCATCAAAACTTTTTACTTGCTCTACTGCATCATTTCCAGTTATACTTTCCCCAATGAATAATTTTTTATCTGGTTTGCAAACCTTTACTATTTTTTCCATTTCTCGCAATAAATTTTTTTGAGTATGCATTCTTCCTGCTGTGTCTATAAGAACACAATTAATTGAATTCTTTTTTGCATATTGTATTGCATCAAATCCAACAGAAGCTGGGTCGCTTCCATAATCATGACTAATCACTTTTATTCCTAGTTTATTTCCATGTTCTTTTATTTGTTCTATTGATGCTGCCCTAAAAGTATCTGCTGCCGCAATTAAACAAGAGAGGTTTTTTGATTTCAGATAATTTGCAACTTTTGCAATTGTTGTTGTTTTTCCACTCCCATTTATCCCACAAAAAAGAATTACATATGGTTCTTTTGATTTGTAAATTTTATCTTTTATTTGCTCTAATAAATCTGGCGGACTGATTAAAATATCTCCAATTATGTCTCCAAATAAACTTTTGATGCCAGATTCCACTTCTTTTTTAAGAAATTCTCTTCCAACTAATTTTTCTTTTAAGTCCAATACCATTCTTTCTGCAACTTCTAACGCAACATTATTTTCCAATAATATATTTTCTAATTCTTCTGAATATTCATCATATTCTTTTTCTGAAATTTTAACTTTATTTATATTTGAAGTTACTCTTTGAAAAAAAGATTTTGTTCCAGGTTTTGTTTCTTCCTCATCTGTTATTGTTTCTTCTGATTCTTTTTCAGTTTCTTCTTCGAGTTTTTTTAAATTTTCTTCATAGTCTTTTGTTTCAATGTTTAAATCCTTTAGAATTTTTGCTTCTGATTTCTTATCTTTTTTAATCCCTTTTTCTATTTTCTTTTGCTGTTTTTTTTCTAATTTTTCAGAAATTTTCTTTAATCGTTCCAAATCTGGCTCTACTTTTTGAGTTTCTATGCTGAATTTTGTCGGGATTTTTATTTCTTTCTTTTTCTCTTCTTTCTTTGCAGACTTTTTTTCTTTGTTAGATTCCTTTTTGGAAGTTTCTTCTGCTTTTTTCGTAAGATTTTTAGTCCAATCTCCTATTTTTTCTTTTAAAAACTTAAACATATTCATGGTACATAAAGAGAATTTATATGGTTTTCTAGAGTGATATAAATTTTTATAAAGAACTTAATCCTTTAAAAAATATGAAAGGTGTGTTAGTAGTAATTGATGGAATGGCTGATTTGCCTAATGAACAGCTTGGCGGCAAAACTCCTTTGGAGGCAGCAAATATGCCGAACTTATCCTTTTTAGCTGCAAGAGGAGAATTGGGTTATATGTATCCTGTTAGGCCTGGATTTATACCAGAATCTGATGAAGCTGTTGTTTCTATCTTTGGGAATGAACTTATTTCCAGTACAAGGGGGCAGTTAGAAGCAAGAGGAGCAGATATTAAACTTGTTAGAGGAGATTTAGCTTTAAGAGCTAACTTTGCAACAATTGATTCGTTTAAATCTGGGAATATTATTGATAGGAGAGCAGGAAGAACTCTTACTACAAATGAAGCAGAAATTTTGGCAAAAGCAATCAACAAACAAGTAAAACTTCCGTGTCAATTTATTTTTAAATCAACTGTTGGACATAGAGGAGCATTAGTTTTCAAGGGAGGATTTTCAGATAATATTACTGGAAATGATGCGGCTTATAATCAAGGTAGAACAATTATTATAGATAAACTTTCTCAATGTAAATCTTTGGATGAAGAAGAAAATTCTCAATATTCTGCTAATATAGTAAATGAATTTTTAGAAAAAGCATATGAAGTTCTTGAAAAACATCCAATTAATGAGAACAGAAAAAAAAGAGGATTGCTTCCTGCTAATTTTCTTCTTGTGAGGGGAGCAGGGATAGAGCCTCCGAAATTGAAATTATATCCTCGATGGGCCTCTGCAGCATATATGCCTCTTGAGTCAGGATTTTCAAAAATATGTGGGATGAAATCTTATTCTTTTACTTATCCTAAATTAAAAGGAATTGATGTTTATGAAAATCTTTTTGAAGGACTTGCTAAAGGATGTAAATTTTCAACTTGGGTTTTAAAGAAAAATAGGAAAAAAGCAGATTATGTCTATATTCATCTAAAAGAAACAGATATTCCAGGACATGATAATAAACCAATTGAAAAAAGGGAAATGTTGGAATATATTGATAAGACGCTGTTCAATTTTTTAAGGAAATTTGCTCCTCCAAATAACATCAAAGTAGCTATTACTGCAGACCATTCAACTCCCTGCAAAAATAAAACTCATTCAGCAGACCCTGTTCCTGTTCTTTTATATAACGGAGCTATTCCTAAAGAAAGAAGATTTACAGAAAATGAAGCCAGAAAAGGGACTTTAGGAAGAATTAATGGAAAAGAGTTATTTGCAAGGATAGGATTTTTAAAATAGATTTTATTGTATACAACAATTCTTAAAAGTCGATTAATATTGTTTTTTATATGATAACTTACAACGACATCTATGAAGAGCTAAGACACCTCCGGTTTTTTGTGCATCAGCTTCCCACTAAGATTGTGCTCATGGCTGATGACGCTTCAATAATCAATATAAATCATTTTCCTCTTTGTTCAAAATGATAACCTACAATGATATTTACGAAGCTTCAAAGAAGGAAAGATATTCTGACCAATTGCAACAATTGCCTAAGAATTTTGTAAGCGAAGTTTCTGCGTACCTTCACGAAAAAAGAGACATTGCTTCAAAAGATAATGATGTGTTTTCAGATGTGATTGTTAAAACAAAGAAGCAATTGGAAAATGCTATCACTTTATTTAAGGAATTAATTTTAAGAAGAAAAAAGAAAATTTTAACTTTAGTTTTAGTTGCTTCTGAAACAGGAATTTCAAAACAAGATTTTGAAAATATGCTTCCCTTTGAAAAAACGTTGTTTGAGGAGCTAATGAAATCAATTGACTTCTCTGAAAAAGCTTTAAGTGATATGCTGAATGGGGAAAAAGATGAACAAAAAAATGAGCTTATTGTATTCAAAGAATATGTTGATGAGTTTGTTGGATTGGATGGAGAAAAAATGGGAGCTTATGAAAAAGGGCAGATAGCAAATATACCAAAAGAGATAGCTAAAATTCTTATTGACGGCGGGAAGGCTGAACTTGCTGGAGGAGATTAGTTAATTCTTATAAATTTTTGATTGAATAAACAAAATTGCCCATAATGTTCCTCCTACAATCTGGAGCAGTGCAGAAAAATAAAGATTTAATGTAAAAAAAACATATCCTACAATAAGCACTCCAATGGTAGTTATTAAGGCAGTTGAAGACGCCATCATTTTTCTTTTTAATTTAAATCCTCTTGTTATTTGAGGAAGCATAGCTAGATTAAGAATAATTCCTATAATTGTAATAACTAAATCTTGCCACATTTTTTATAATTAAGCCTGTAGAGAGATTTGAACTCCCGACCCCCAGTTTACAGGACTGGTGCTCTACCAACTGAGCTATACAGGCATGCGACGACACCTTATCGGTTTCGTTCGCGTAATCTTCCCTTTACATTTCTGCTCAAGGCTGATGTTATATGTAGAAAAAGTGGGTTTAAAAGATTTCTTATTGATTTAAAAGAACAGTATTTTAAAGAGAGAATTCTTTTAATCTTTTATATGGAAATGAAAAGGATTTACATTTTGGGAGCTTCTGGAAGTGGAAAATCTTTTATTTCTAAAAAACTTTCTAAAATATTAAGAATTTCTGTTTATGATTTAGATGATCTCTTCTGGAAACACGGGAAAGAGAGGAAATATGATGTAAAAAGAGATGAAAAAGAAAGAAATAACTTATTAAAAGAGATTACAAAAAAAGACAAATGGATAATAGAAGGGTGTTATTCTTCTTGGATAGAAGATTCTATCAGAAAAAGTGATTTGGTTATTTGGTTAGACCCATCATTTCCTATTTTAGCACATAGACTTATTTTAAGGTTTTTTAAGAGAAAGATTCTTATGTCAAAAGATGGCTTAAAAGATTTAGGATTATTGCTAAAATATGCTAAAAATTATCATGTAAAAAATCAACCTGCTGGATTTTATAAACATAAAGAGTTAATTGAGAAAAATAAACTTAAGTTTATCTATATAAAAAATAAAAGAGAACTAAAAAAGTTTTTAAAAAATTATTCTTAATTAGTTTATTTTTCTTTGCTCTCTAAAACTCTTATTTCGCAAAGGGAGAGAGGATAAATTTTTTTCAATTTCATGCTCAATGGTTTTTGAATTTGATTATTCAATACTTGACTGAATAATTCTACTGATGATTTGTCTTTAACATAACTAATTAATTCTTCTCTTGCTTTTACTCTTAATGCATTTCTAACTGCTCTTGATACTTTTTTTCTTGTTACTAAAAGCGGTTTTATTTTGAGTTTAGCATCTTGACATTCTGCTGAAAAAGAATCTTCAACATAGTTTGTTCCTTTTCTTATCATTCTTCTTAAAAAATAAGGCATCAATAAAAGTTTTATAGGACTTGTTGTTGCTTTATCTCCTTCAATTTTTACTTTTAATGTAAGCATTATGCTCTTCCCTCTCAATGCTCTTGTCAAATCATATTTCATTAATCTTCCATTTAATTCTGAGATTTCATAAGCCTGCATTTGAGTTTGCTTGCTAATTATTGGAATTTCAACATCAAAAAATTTCTTTTTTCTTTTTTCTTGTGCCATTGTTAATTTTAGTAAATATTTATTTTAATTCTTGGTTTGCCTTTATAGCTATCCATTCGCCTTTGCATTATCTGATAAACTGCCGTAAGATCAATTGGATTATTTAATCCTAGACTTAGAAAATCTCTCACGCCCCCAATTATACTTACTAATTCTATTTCTCCCTTTTCATGAATTATTCCATTTCCGAATATTTCTTTTTTTCCATCGATTTCAAAACTTAATTCAATATTTTTTGCCATTTTATTCTTGAACTACCTTCCCTGTTCTATGTCCTTTCTTTTGGTATTTAG
>JBBSXF010000111.1:0-2678 GCA_038045905.1 Nanobdellota archaeon | reverse complement strand
AGAAATTTTTTGGTACCTCTCTAGTTTCAAAATATTTTTTCATCCTGGCAACTCTTTTTGTAAGTAGAATGAAAGTATGAGGAGAATCTTTTAACAATGCTAACCACTGATCAATTAATTCAAAAGAAAATAATTCATGAAAAGTATCTGTCATTGAATTTAAAAATCCAATTTGTGGAGATTTTATTTTTTTCAAATCTCTTTGTATGTTAATTAATGGCCTTGGTGTTGGTTGATCTGCTTTTCTTCCAAAAGCTAAACTTAATCTAAACATGTAACATTTCTCACAGCCCTTTGAAACTTTAGTACAGCCCCAGGCAGTATTCAAAGTAAAGTCAGCCCATTCAATTCCAGTTTTTTCACCCAATTTCTAAACACTCCTTACAATTATCAAAAGTACATTGAGCTGAACCTTTACAATGATCACACTTAACAATATTTGAGCCATTCTTAAAACTCCCATCTTCACAAAAAGAACAAATTATAATTTTTTGCTGGCTCATAAATTATAAAGTCAAAAATTCATTTAAAAGGTTATTACTCAATTAGGCATAAAAAAAACTTTGATAAATTAAGCATGGTATCAGGGCCTAAACTTGGCATAAAATCAGGATTTTCACAGGTTTTTTTAATATATAAAGGCCTAAAAAATTCATCAAAAACTAGGTCATAGCGTCTATCTAAATCATATATTTCCATATATTCTTATATACTATTAGTTATCTTAATAGGATATGAATCAAATCACAAATTCTTTTGGTGTTGAATATCCAAAGATACCAGAAAAAACACAGTGTGTGCTAAGTGCTAAGGCCCATGAGCTAGTTTATTTTGAAAATGTGGCCCATGTAGAAGGCTCAATGTATCAAGTAAAAAGTACAAGTGATAAAGACAAAGTGTATGTAATAGATTTAAAAAATCTAGATGATCATAAATTAGATTGCCCTGGTGCAAAATATAGAGGCAATTGTTCACATCTAAGAGCAGTTAGAATTTTTAAAAGAGGTGAATGTTAATGTTAGCTCAATATCTTAATCCTATTTTAGAAGCTAGACAGGGCCTAAAAGTTGTTGAGGACTTTAATCATTTAATCAATAGTTTAGATGAAAGATATTTCAAAAATATTACAAAAGATCTTCATTTAGATATTGAAAGAATCAATGCAGAAACAAAAGAGCTTCAGAAATTTTATGCAGAGTTTATAAAATTAGGAGAGGAAGAAAATTGAATCCTGAAAAAACAGTTTTTGTTTTAATTGACACATGGAACAAACCAATAGGAAAAACATTTGATTCATTAAATGAATTGATTCAAGAATATAATTTAGGTATGCTTGAACAAAAAAACTATAAAATCAGAAAAATAATAACTTCTGATTTTCCAATAGATGAAATAAAAAGCATTGAACAACAAAAAGAATTTTTAGAGGATGATGAAAATTGAGTAAACAGGTACCATTAGGCCAAGTTTGTAATAATCCAAACTGTTATAATTTTAGACTGTGTTATACTACTTCATGTTTTGAGTTCAATCATGCACATAAAAAAAACGGAGAAAAAAATTGTCTGAAGTCTTAAATTATCATCCATGCAAAAATCTATCTAAGGATTTATTTATTATTAATACTGGTGTTCATGTAAAAAAATGTACATTATGTAATGAAGAAATTCAACCATTAAAAAAAGGAGATCAAAACAATGCCTAAAGAAAATTATCAAGAAAGAAGGGAAGCAAAAAAAGAAAGGCTCCAGGCCTTAGCAGATAAAAAAAGAAATCAATCTAAAGAAGAATTTGAACAGGCAAAAAAAATGGCTGATGTGATACCTTTTGGCCAGCCTATTTTAATAGGGCATCATTCAGAAGGTAGAGATAGAAACTTTAGAAAAAAGATAGATAACAAGTTTAGAAAATCTTTTGAAACTTCTGGAATTGCTGATTATTACAAGGATAGAGTTAAGGCCATGTCAACAAATACAGCTATAAGCCAGGATGATCCAGAAGCTATTCAAAAGATAATGATGAAAATTTCAGGACTTGAAAAACTTCATGCAGAACTAAAAGCAAAAAAACCAAATCCAGAAGCTCACTTATTAGATTCCAACTCTGCAAATATGAGATCTTGTTATATGACAGGGTACAAAGCAGAAATTAAGAGACTACAAAAAAGATTGATTTCATTAAAACAACTTGATCAAGTACAAGAAACAAAAATTGAAAATAATGGTATCACTCTAGAAATTAACAAATCTGAAAACAGAATTATGCTATTTTTCCCAGGCAAACCAAGTGAAGAAATCAGAACAAAATTAAAGAGGAATGGATTTAGATGGAGTCCATATAATACAGCATGGCAAAGTTATATCCATCAATGGAATTTAGACTTTGCAAAGAAAGAAATTCTAGGACTTGAACAAGTGGAGGCCAAAACAAATTGAATCAAAATAAAATAGCTGAGGAAATTTTCTATATTTTAGATGAATGGTATCAA
Organism: Nanobdellota archaeon; assembly: GCA_038045905.1. Taxonomy (GTDB): domain Archaea; phylum Nanobdellota; class Nanobdellia; order Pacearchaeales; family GW2011-AR1; genus RBG-13-33-26. Next base: position 190 of record JBBSXF010000111.1, on the reverse strand, counting down.
TCAAAAAATTGTGAAGTAAACATGTTTGATAATACAAATATTATAAAAATCAAAAGAGGAAAAAAAACATTTAGCTTGAGAGTGAGGGAATTAACAAAATGAGCCAAGAAATTAATGAATATCCAACTTGTCCAAGAGGCCATTTAATGCTAACAGATAAAAAAACATCTGAAATCATGCAAGAAAAATA
>JBBSXF010000110.1:0-14451 GCA_038045905.1 Nanobdellota archaeon | reverse complement strand
TTATTTTTTAATGCTTTATTAGAAATCCACAAAGAAGCCGAAGTTAACCCAATTAATGCTATTATCTCAATTATATTAACTATTATACCAATATCCATACTTTCCAGGGCCTATTTTTCGTTTAATTGTTCCCTCTTTTTTTGGTACATATATTTTTTTAATATACCCCCCCACCCTTTTAGGAAAGAGACCCTCTCTTCTATAATAAGGGTTAACTTTAATTCGTCGGAGGATATATTTTACCATATTACATTAATTGTAAGGTAGATTAAATAAGTTTCCTTCTAGCTCACTTTAATCTCTCTTCTCCAACTATTTTCCCCTTCTTTTGAATCTCTAAATCCCCTCATCTTTAATGGATGTGAAAACAACGGACAATCAAGAACAAATGTTTCAAATTCTCCACCTTCCCCCTCCACATGGATTTTGTATTTTTCTTTTAATTCTTTAACTTCTTCTATGAATTTCTTGTCAATTACTCTTCCAAGCCAGCTTTTATCCAAAGGATATGCAAAAACCCCAACAATTATTATTTTAAATTTGTTTTCAACAAGTTCCTCTAAGTATTCTACTTCATTCTTATGCCAAAGAGGATTAAAACATTTTATTCCAAGTTTATCACAAATTTTCTGAATTCTTGATGCTTGGTAATCAGAATGCAATGCTCCTGTAACTAAAGTATCTATTTTGTATTTCTTTTTTGCTTTTTTAATTGCTTTTTCCAAATCTTTTAGTTCTAATTCTTTTTTTCCAGAAGTTCTTTTAATTAGAAGTTTTGCTCCAATCACTTTTGCCTGTTTCTTCACTTGGGAAATTGAAGGTGTGTGAAACATATAACTCTCTTTATTTCTTGAAAATACAGAAATTAAACAGTTTATTTCCATTCCTCTTTGCTTAGCTAGGTATGTTGCATAAGTTGAATCCTTCCCGCCAGAAAATAAAATTCCGCATTTCATACCTATAAAACTGGGAAAATATTATATAAATGTTTATAGAAAGAATTTGTTAATAATAAAAGACTCAATCGTGTTCATATCCACCAGCGAGTTAACCTTAAACCCCCTTAATTCTTATTTGATAACTATTCTTCCTCTATTTCAGCATCTTCCATTTCCTCTTTATTAAACTGTTTATCAAATTCTTCAAGTTCTTTTCTTAAATCTTCAAATGGATCTGGATTATGCTTGAGATATTCCTCTCTTAACCATATATGAATATCATCAAAAGGAATTTTTTGATCAAGCCAGATTTTTTTTTGATCTTCTAAATATAACAAAGGAAGAAATGAAAATATTTTCTCTTCTCTATTTTCTTTGACAAATTCTGCATAAGTCACTCTTCCATCTTTTCTTTCTTTGTATAAATCTGTTAAATTTCTATAAATTTCAGCTATTTTGTCTTTTATGCTAAATCTTCTCTTAGGAAGTGAGAAAGAGCTCTCTCTCAAGGCGTTTCTATTTGTAATTTCTTTTTTTATTCTTCTATTTTCTGTAGAAATGGCTTTATTTAATGATTCTATCAGTTCTTTTAATGTAACTTTTTTGAATCTGGGCATTGGACTTCTAGGAATTAGTTCTGGAATATCTTCGTCCAGTTCTATTCTTTCCAAAGCAGTTTTAATGTGGTCTTTTTTTCCAAAAAGAATCTCGTCAATGCTCTTTACATATTGATTTAACAGAATTTCTGATTTTATCCTTAGCAAAAGTGAAGCTGCTAATAACACTTTGCTTGAAACAAAAAAATCTACCTCTTCTAATTCTCTTATTTTTATAAGATATTTATCTGTAAGTATGATTATATCAATATCCCACGGATCTAATTGGTCTGTATTTATCAAATCATAAATAATTTCTTGCCATCCTAACTCTCGATTAAACAATAAATCGTGAATTTGTTCTTGTTTTACAGAAATTTTTTCTAAATTTATTTCTTTTTCAGAATTATCAATAATTCTTTCCTCTTCTTTCATTAATTATTCAAGAAAATAGAATTTATATTTGTTCTGCTCACCCCCCATTCGTTATAATAACTGGTTAGATACTCTTAAAAACGTTCAGTAGTGCCTAATTTTCTATAAAATATTTATTTGTAGTACCTAATAATCTTTAATGTAGTACCTAAATATTACAAATTTTCAAACCCCAATTTACTACTTTAAGATAATTCCCACTTGTCATTTTTTAAGGGTAACAGAATAGAAAGGTTTAAATAACACGATTTGTTAGGATTTCTATCACCTCTTTTTCCCCAGGAGAGGCTTCAGGTTATCTTTTTGATCAGCTTGAAGAACCTCCTAGGGTTATAATTTTCACTTTAAAACCCTCAGTCAATTATTCCCTCCCTTCATATTCTTTACAAAAAAGAGAAAATTTAAATAATCCTTTTTGCTAAATTAGTTATGGTTAATTTTAACATCTTAATTGAAAAAGGAGAAGATGGCTATTTAATTTCAGAAGTTGTTGGATTGCCTGGCTGTCATACGCAATCTAAATCAATGGATGAACTTCTTCGCAGAACAAAAGAAGCAATTCTTCTTTATTTAGATGTTGAAGGAAGAAACTTTAAAGATAATTTTGTAGGTGTTCAAAAATTAGAGGTTTAAATGGCAAAATTGCCACAGCTAACTGCTAAAGAACTTATTAAATTATTAGAAAAAATTGGTTTTGTACAAATTCGGCAGGCTGGAAGTCATGTATTTTTGAGGCATATTGATGGAAGAACAACAGTTGTCCCAAATCATCCCGGAGAAAAATTAGATACTGGATTATTAAACAAGATACTAAAGAAAGATATTAGAATTTCAAGAGAAGAGTTTGAAAAAGGAAATATTTAATTTATTGCTTTTCAATACATCCCAAGAGTATATTCATTATAACTTAATGATAATCTTATTCAATATTGTAGGTTCTTCAAGAATTAGCTTCTTAGTAACTCTATTTTTTTGATTTACTTTTTCTGTTATAATAATATCTTTGACCAAAGAAGATAGTGGCATCAATAATTAAAAGAAAGCGAAGAAGATTTGAATTTAAAATAAGAAGAATTCCACTTATAATTCCAGTTAATCCCCAGACATAGAATGCTCTCTCTGGCCAATTTTTGCAATATCCCGTTTTTAATTTATCTTTCTTTATTATCCAAATTATTCCAGCAATAATAGAGAATATTCCAAGTGATATCCCAAAAAAGTTAATCATTTATTTACTCTTAACTTCGCTTTTACTCTCATATTCGGTATAATGACATTTCCCGCAGTATAATCTGCCTTTGTTGCTCATCAAGAATATTCCGGGACCGCAACGAGGACAAGATTTTTCTCTTGTAACTTTGTCTCCAACAATTTTATACTTTGTATATTTCTTGCTAGTTGGTTTGTTCTTATGCGGTTTTTTCCCTTTTTTTACTGCTTTTGCTTTTTTCGCCATATTATATTATTTATGCTTTCTTAGCTACTCCTTTTTTCTTTCTTGGAGTTTTAGTTTTTGTTTCAATCTTGTCTTTTTCTTCTTTGGATTGATAAATATTCGCTAAAACAACAAAATTTCTTGAACCAAATTTGCCATTTATTCCCTTGATTTTAACATTCTCTGCATTAGTTGAAAATTCTTTAGCCACAAATTCTTCTGCTTCGCTTGTTTTTGGAGAAGCATTAGTTTCTACATTCAACTCAACTTCTTTTCTGTTGAACAGAGGATTTTCTTTTTTATTTAATACTGTTAATTCCATTTTATCTTGTTTTTATTGCAAATGTTCCTTTGTCTTTTAATTTTAATTTAGGAGCAATTTCTGATTTTTCAGGATTTAACACAATAATTTTGCCCTTGAAGTTCTCTGTAGATTCTCTCGAATCACATTTTGGGCATTTATCTCCGCTTTCATATATAGTATTACAGATTTTGCAAGCACGTGTTTTCATTATACAAAACCCCTTATTTTTTTATCTAGACCATACATCCTTACTATCCCTCTGAGGTAGTTTCTGCTATCTCCTGTTAATTCTCCTCTTCCTATTTCTCGTACAGCTAGGCTATATTGAAACATACCTTTATCTCCAATTCCATCTGCAATAACTAGTAGAATACTTCCCAATGTTAAATTAACTAATCCATCTGTAATTTGAACTACTCTTTGTGTTCCTGTTTTTTTAATGTTCATTTTTTCTTACCCTTTCCAGCTTTCTTTTCTCCCTTAGCTGCTTTTTCCTCGTCCTTAGCTTCTTTTTGAGCAGTCTTGTTTTTCTTTGCAGCATCTTCTTTTATCCATTCTAATTTTCCTAAGCCGGGTTGTCTCATTGTCAATCCAATCTTTAACTCTCCACCTTTATGACTTATTGCAACAATTCTTGCCAAACAAGTATCTCCTTGCTTTAATCCTCTCTTAGAGACTTTTCCAATTAATGAATTTGCCTTGCTGAAGCTGACATAATCATCCATTGTTTGACTTATATGAATCATTCCTTTCATTGCCCCCAAATCGATAAAAGCTCCGAAATTTGTTATTTCTGAAATTACTCCATATACTAATTCTTGCAATTCTGGTTTCCAAACAAGCAGTTTAAATCTAGAACGATAATAAGTAGCACCATCTCCAGGGATTATGACTCCTTCTCCAACCTCGAGAACTCCAATAATTGTAATAACCTTTCCAATTTCTTTATCATAATAATCAGCGTATGTTTCTTTAAGCTGTTGTTCAACTGACTCCATAGTAGGCAACCCGAACAATTTTGGGTCCACTCTGATATAATCTTCGACTTCAGTTAGGTAGAACATTTTATAAAATTTATAGCAAAAATCGGTTTAAAAAACTTACCATCTATGTTATTTCTAGCTTTTTCTCACCCCGTATTATTAATTTTTGATTTTTTATCTTGCGATGTATTCCTTTATCCAATGTAGCTATTATATATTCCTTATTTTTATCAGCAAGTTTTATAATTCCATTATCAACATTTTTAACATACAAATCAATTCTCTTGTATTCATTCTGCTCTAAAAGTTTTAATGCAATCTTAGCATCGTCTTTAAACTTCCCCTTCGCAGTCATAGAAAGAGTTCTAACTTCATCTAATACCTGTATGGGAATAATAATCTTTAATCCCATTTCAGGAATATCATTAAAAAAATCTATCTTTTTTCTTATGCAAGAAAGAACAAAATTAGTATCTAAAACAACATGAGCCATTTATTATTTAATCAAATAGTATATAAAAACTTAACATTTATTAATAACAATTCTTTTACATTAAAAGAGGTTATAATATGCAGGAAAAAGAGAATGTATTGAGGATTCTTGAAGAGACAAAACAAGCATTAAAAAATAATGATGCATTTAAGCTAAAAGAACTTAGCAATCAAACAGTTCACACCGCTTCAATGAGCCAAGATTCAGATAATATCACCATAACTGTGATAGTTTATTCTTTAAGTAAGATAATAGAAAGAACAGAATATAAAACCCTTCAGGGATGGAATAGCTTTTACAAAACAATTCTATCTTCAGTAGACAATTCAATAAATGCGATAAAAACAAAGAATGATAAGAAACTAACAGAAAGCTTAACGCTTATTAGAAATGCAATATCAAATCTTTCAGGAAAATTAAAATTCTATATTCAAGATGTTTTTAGAAAGGCAGAAATTAACAAAGCTTCTAAGATATATGAACATGGCATTTCTATGGAAAAAACTGCACATCTCTTGGGAATTACAATGTTCGAGTTAGCAAGTTACGCTGGGCAAAAACAAGAGATGGGTGTCCCATTAGGACAAACTCTCGACGTCAAATCAAGAATTAAAATTGCAGAGGACATGTTTAAATGATGATTGATGTTTTTTCTTTGGCTGGCTGGGTAGGTATGTTTTTAATGATTTTGGATTATTTTTTACTCTCCACTAAAAAACTAAAATTTGATTCAATAACTTATAATATAATTAATCTACTGGGAGGAATTGGCGTTTTAATAAGTTCTTTTTATGCTCAATTATGGCCTGTTGTTGTATTAAACATTTTTTGGATAGGGGTTTCTTCTTTTTCTATCTATAAAATAATAACTATTAAACCTAAATACAAAGAACTAAAATGAGAATCATATTTGTTAGACATGCAGAATCTGAACATAACGCCAAATTGAGTGAAATAGAAAATACTCTCTTAACAAAAAGAGGAAAAAGACAGGCAGAATATCTTGGGAAAAAATTAAAGAATCAGGAAATTTCTGCTATTTATACAAGCAAGTTATTAAGAGCGAAAGAAACTGGGGAAATTATCTCAAAAATAATCAAAGTTCCTATCAAAGGCACTTTTGAAGAATTGGATGAATACAAAGGAGAACATATTCGGTCTAGGATAAAACTTTTATTTAACAAGAGATTGAGAAAATTAAAAAAACTATTAAATAAAATATCTAAAGAAAAAAATAAAAATAAAACGATTTTAATAGTCGCTCATGGAATTACAAATAAAATAATTTTAGGACACCTTATACAACTTCCATTAAGAAAACAATTGCTAAGGTTTAAACAACATAATACCAGTATGAACAGAGTATCTTGGAGTAAAGATTATCATAACTGGACTTTAGATTATATGAACGATATTTCACATTTACCTAAAAGGTTAGGAGATTCAAGATGAAATCAACTCCCTCTCCTGCAGTTCAAAAAGTAATTATCTTTGATTCAAGTTCAATCATAAATCTAACTTTAAACGGACTGCTTGGAGAATTTAAAGAATTAAAAAAAATTTTCAATGGAAAATTTATAATTCCTGAAGAAGTCCATCAGGAAATAGTGGATAGACCCATGGAAATTAAAAAATTTAAATTAGAAGCTTTGAAAATTAAAGAATTAGTTGAGGAAAAAGTTTTAGAGCTCCCAGATTCTTTGGATATTAACGAAGCAAAGTTATCTGCAAAAACTAAAGAAATGATGGGAATTGCAAATAATACTTTTTTTGGGCATGAAAATGCAATTCACATAATTGATTCTGGGGAAACAGCGTGTTTGGTTCTTAGCACTCTTCTAACTGAAAAAGGAATAAAAAATGTTATCTCCGTTGATGAAAGAACAATAAGAATGCTTGGGGAAAAACCAGAAAATTTGCTGGAAATATTAAAAAGAAAACTTCATGTAGGGATAAAAGCAAATAAGGAAAATTTCAAATTCTTTAAAGGATTCAAGTTCATACGCTCTTCTGAATTAATCTTTCTTGCATATAAAAAAGGGATTGTAAAATTAAAGAATAATAATCGCCAAGTTCTTGATGCTTTGCTTTATGCATTGAAGTTCAACGGCTGTTCAATTTCTGAAGAGGAAATTGCAGAGATGGAAAGAATGTAAATCGAACCTTCAAAGGAGTTACGACTATTTATATATCCAAATAATTATTTATTTACATGCATTGGACAAAAGAAGAATTAGATTTTTTAAAAGAAAATTATCCTAAAAATATATCCTTAAATGAACTTTCTAAACAAATAAATCATTCAATTGAATCTATTAATCACAAGGCAACGCGAGAAGGAATTTCTCGTCCAAGATTTCCTTCAAATAAACCAAGTAATAAACAATCTCAAAAAATTATCGATAAGAGGTATTATGAGAATAATAAAGAAAAAATTTATAGAAAAAAAATGGAAAGAAAGAAAAAATTAAAAAAAGAAATAATTGAACTTTTTGGAGGAAAGTGTTCAAAATGTGGATATAATAAATGTATGGGGGCTTTAGATTTTCATCATGAAGGAAGGAAAGAAGAAGCCATCAGCAGATTAATAAAAAATAATTCACGAGAAAAGATTTTAAAAGAAGCAAAAAAGTGTATATTACTATGTGCTAATTGTCATCGAGAAGTACATAATTCGGATCCGTAGTACAACGGCAGTATAGTCGCCTCCAGAGCGATTGATAAGGGTTCAACTCCCTTCGGGTCCATTCTATTCCCTTATATGATTCAAAATATCCAAAACTTCTTCACTAGGCTCTTCTCCAAATAATGGAATTAAATCTTCTTTTTTCGCCTCTAAAATTCCATGCAGATTTTTGAAGTTTTTAATTAGCAACCAAATAATTTCTTCAGAAAGCCCTTCTCTTTCTAATCTTCTATGCCCCTTTGAAAGAATAGAAGGTTCAGATACTCCAAGGCATTGCATAATATTATCTATATCTAATAATTCTTCATAGCTTAATACAGAAAGAATTTCTTTTGATTTTGCAAGTCCAAACCTTGTGTAATCTTGGATAACTTCTTCAACTTCTTTTTCTACTTTATGAAGCAGTTCTTTTAACCTAGATTTTACAATTGCTCCTTCAACTCCGAGTTCAATTAAATACTCCTTAAGAGTCTTAGAAGTATTCAAAATTATCATTCCCCTTTGAATTAATAAAAGAGCTTTAATCAATGCAGGCTTTTTTTTCAATTCTTCTGAATCTAGTTCAATTTTATTTCTGTCAAAGATATCTTTATGTTTTTCTATAATCTGAAGTATTCCTGTTGCTCTTCTAATAATATCATTTGTATCCCTTATAACATATTTAAAATTTTTATAAAAAAGACTTATTTCATCTCTCCTTTGAGAAACTGCAATTACAATTGTCCCAGCTTGTTTTGCTATTCTCTCTGCTGCTTTATGTCTTGTTCCAGTTTCATTAGAAGGAATTGAATGGTCTGGGGTAAGTAAAACATTTGCACACAATATCTTTTTTAAATCATTAGACAAAATAATTGCACCATCCATTTTTCCCAACTCAATAATTCTTTGGGGAGTAAATCTAGCATTAATTTTAAATCCTCCTTCAAATAAATTTTGCACAAAATCATTGTAAGCAACAATTAATCCCCCAGTCTTTGCTTTTTGAACCCCTTCTATAGCTGTTCTTAAAGAAGTTCCAGGAGAGATAATCTTTAAAATATCGTTAATCTCTTCTTTTTTTGTTTCTTTTTTATTTTCTATAAGCTTGATTTGGACATCTTTTTTTCCTTCTTCTTCAGCCTCTATTTTTTCTTCAGTCATGCCTTAAACAAAAATTCAGATTTTAAATATCTTTATATACCTTTTTTTGAGAAAAAGTTTAAAAAGTATTCTGTTTGTCGACGATAATTACACTTTCATATTTTTTATCTTTCCAAAACTATAAACTTTATCCTCTCCAATAACATGCACAATAAAATTCATAAGAATCTTTTTTGGAATTATTGAAAAATAATCTTTATATTCATGCTCTAAGCTGTTTATTGTTGTTCCTTCTATTGTTGAAAGAAAACTAGGAAGAATAATTATTTGTTTTCCTTTGAATTTTCCAGTCAAAAAGCATTTGTATTTTTCTTTTTTGATATTTTGTTTATCAGATAGAATAATTGATGGATGCAGATGTCCCATCACGATGGTTTTTATCTTCTTATCTAATATTTCTTTAAATAATTCATTACCATGAATAAAAACTGTATCTCCGTCAATAAAATAATTTTTTAGTCTATCACTAAAAGAATAATCAATTGTATCATGGTTACCTTTTATTAAAATTATATTTTTATCATTTACATAATCTTTTAAGAATTTTAAAATTTCATTAAAATAATTTTTTTCTTTTCGTTCATAAGAAAATGAATGCTTCACATCTCCAATAAATACAATCTTTTTAAGTTTTAATTTTTTCATCTTTAAATCTTCAAAAATAGTTTTCAATTCTTCAATTACCTCTTTAGCCTGCATTTCGGGAACAAGAATTCCTGATTGCTGAAGCATATATTCAAATCCAAGATGCAGGTCTCCGACTGCAAGAATTCCTTTATCTGGGAAAAACAAAGTTTTTCCAATAAAGACATATGGTTTTGTTTTTGTCATAAATTTAATAAGAGAAGAGATTTAAAAAAGCCATTGGTTATTTTATTTTAATAATGGCCCCATAGTTTAACGGATAGAATGTGCGGTTGCGGTTGTGAAAGAAAACAAAGGCAAAATCCGTACGATCGGGGTTCAATTCCTCGTGGGGTCATTTATTTTTCAGACAGCTTTAAATACTGAAAAATATTTGCTTTATTATTAAAAGAGAATGATGAAAGGAGGTGACAATATGATACCAAAAGAGATGAAAGAACATTGGAATAAACATAAAAAATATATGGGGTATGCACCATTAATTATTGGGGCTTTAATTTTAATAAATGTTTATTTTCTTAAACTAACATGGATAGCATTTTTTGGATGGTTTTTATTTCTAATAGGTTTATGCAAAATAATAATGCATAAATATTTTTATAAAAAGAAATAATTTTTTATTTTTCTTTTTTTTTTATTCTTCAGCCATGAGCAAGTATTTTAGTGGGAAATTCGAGCCGAGTGATTTTGTGAATGCAAGAAAATTTAAAAGCAATGAGCAAGGTCGTGAGTTGAAGAAACCGGGGGTGAGCGATTTCACGAGAGATAGTATAGTTAAATTCGAGTGGGGTTGTGAATTGTCGTCGCTATTTTTACATAATTTTTTACATTCCAGCGTTCAGCAAGTTCTTTCGTTAAAATTGCATATGTCTTCGTTGGTATTTCAATAACTCCCCATTTTTTCTTGTAAGGCTCATCCCCTATTTCCAAATCGTAATATTTCATTCCATCTTCTATTGCTTTTTCTATATCTTTTTTAAGTAAAAAAGTTGGGGTAGACAATGATTTGTATTCTCTGTTCCACCAACAACCAAAATAATAAATTGTATCTTTTTCTTTCATGGCGATATGTACAGCAATCAACTCATCTCCAAGATATGCACTAATTGTATAACATTTTTCTTTCCATAATTCAAGCCTTCTTTTGAACTCTTCTTTGTCTTCTTCCCATTGCTCTAAAAACCACCTTTTGCTTTTATCCAAAGCGTCTTTTTCATTGTAAACAAGTCTTATATTCTCATTCTTTTTTTCAACTCTCTTTAAATCTTTTCTTAAATCGTTATCAAGATTTAATTTATCAAAGCTGTCTGGAAGTTGGATTATATTGGTAAGTTCATCATTTTCTTCTGATTTAAAACCAACAGAACAATCTGGATGTATTGAAATTATAAAAAAAGGGATAGGCAAAGTTTTCAAATCTTTTTTCTCCAGCCAAGCATAAGGCAAATAATCTGCATCTTTCCATGTCCAATAAAAAATATCTTCATTAACTATTATTTTTTGGAATTCCATCTTATCCCTTTTCATCTTAATTCTCTCTAAGCAAAACCTCCTGTTTTGATTCCGCAGGTTTCATTTGCTTTAGCGAATGAAAGGGAACAGAGTGAACTTTCCAACCGAGGACATCGGGAAATAAATTTTTCATAATTTATTTCTCTCCAAGTTTATACCAATCCCAGAAGACCCTCATTTGATGCCCTCTCCAATTTCCTTTCTCTTTCTTTAAGAATTCTTTTTCTTTTTGCAGTGCAACAAGATGTGCCTCATTATCTGTGTTAAGTCCATAGGTTTTAACTAAAAATCTTTCAACCGCTTCATGAACTGCTAAAGATTTCAATTCTTTCTTTCTTTCTTTGCTGTTAAAATTTTTGTCCACAGTAACTTCTTTTCTCCTTCTACTCCATTCTCCTACATGAGTCACTCTTTTAACAATGAATTTGTCTGAAATTCTATGCCCAAAGTAAGTAAGAGAAATTTTCCCCCCGCTAAATCTAATATTAGTTACAGGAGATTTCATAAAAAGCTTCATCAATTCTTTATGAGCATTTCTAATTTTCTTTTTTGCTCTTACACTACTCTTTTTCATAAGAGAATAAAGGAAAAGGAATTTTTAAATGTAATTTTTTTATTTTTCTTCTTTTTTTATTCCCTTCAAATGCAATTCATGCATCCTTTTCAAAAATGCCTGCTTATCTTCTATTCTAATCATATCGCTTTGTCCTTGCATTATAATCCCCAATGCAAATGGAGAAGGAAGTTCTGTTTCTCTTACCTTCAATTTTATTCTTCCCTCTTTAATCCATGTTAAAACGAGTTTAGCATTTTCAATATCCATCAAATCTTCAAGCACTTCTCTTCTTGCTTCTCTTAAAATGGGAAATTCTAATGAGATTTTTCTTACAGCAGCAAGCACAAAGTGACTTTTCATTTGTTGCTTCCCAACAGTTTTTGTCCTTCCTTTGTAGCTTCTTAAAATCATTAATGAACGTGTAGCACAATGCCTAAATCTTCTTGCAAGAACATCTGTCCTTTCTATTGCCTCTTTTAAAACCTCTTCCAAATTTTCAGGCTTCAAGAAATTCATAACTTTTTCAAGATTCATTTTTTCCCCAGCAATATAAAAACTATTATCATTTATTCCCATTTCAACATCTCTTCCGCCACTTCTCCCAAGCATAAATCCAATTGCTCTTGATAATGCATCATTAACTCTTCTGCCGTACATGCTATGAAAAATAAGATAATTTTTTTGGGATTTGTATCTTTCAACAAGAAAAATATTTGAATTAGGAATTTCTAAATAATTGTGCTGTTCATAGAAATAATTGTAAATAGATTCTGCTGTAGAATTTTCAAGATACAAGTAATCTTTAATAAATTCAATAATTTCTGATTTTTTTATTTTATTTTTAAATTTGTCTGCTAAAGAAGTTCTAAATTTATTAATCTCTATTGCTGAATCAAAACTTAATGGAAGCATCTCTGAAAACCAGGAAGGAATTGTCGGAGATCTATCAAATGTAGCTTTGACATAAACATTCATTCCTCTTGTATAAAGATAAATATATTTCTTGCCTCCCAATACAAAAACATCTCCTTTTTTCATTCTCTCTAAAAATCCTTCATCGATTGCTCCAACAGGTTCATTGCTCGGAGAAAGTTTTACTGTAATAAAAGATTCTTCTGGAATTGTTCCAATATTTGTAAGATAAAGCACACGAGCCATTTTCCCTTTTTTCCCAATTTGTCCAGTCTTTGCATCATACCATATTTTTGCGTAAATATTATTTGTTTCTAAAGCATAATCTCCGGCAAGATAGCTTATTACATCAAAAAAATCATTTCTAGGTAATTTAGAATAGCAATAACTATTTTTTATCAAAGAAAATAACTCATTCACATCCCAAATTTTGTAAATAGCCATACCATAGATTTGTTGACTTAAAACATCAAGGCAATTTTTTGGAAAATAAACTCTATTTATTTTTTTCTCCATCATTTCTTTTTGAATAACTCCGCATTCTACTAAATCATCTCTATCTAAAACAAGAAATCTCCCCTTTGCCGTTTCATGAAAATGATGTCCCGCTCTTCCAAGTCTCTGTAATGCTCTTGCACTTGATTTTGGAGAGCTAAGCATAATAACTAAATCAATATATCCAATATCTATTCCTAATTCTAAACTAGTAGAGCAAACAACTACTTTTAATTTTCCTGTTCTTAATCTTTCTTCTATATCAAATCTATGCTCTTTGCTTAAAGAAGAATGGTGTGCTGCAATTGTATCATCGCCGTACTCTGTAGGAAAATCTTCTTTCAAATGATTGACAACTCTTTCTGTTGCAGAACGCGTATTTGTAAAAATTAATGTTGTCTTATGCTCTTTTATCAACGAATCCATCAGATTATACAAGCTAGTTCCAAGATTGCCCTCATCAATCAAATTTCCAACACTAAGAACTTTAATATCGACTTTCTTTTCCATTTTAACATCTGCTATAATAACCTCTCTATCATCAGCTATGCCGACTAAAAATTTAGCAACTTCTTCTAAGGGAGCAATTGTTGCACTTAACCCAATTTTCACAGGCCAAATAACACTAGCTTCATTCAATCTTTCTAATGTGATGCTCAAATAAACTCCTCTCTTATTATCAAGAGCATGAATTTCGTCGACAATGCAGAATTCAACTGCTTTAAGATAATCCACAAATTTTTTTGTCGTTAATAAAATAGCTAAAGATTCTGGAGTTGTTACCAAAATATGCGGAGCTTTTTTTGCCATCTTAGCTCTTTCAGCAATAGTAGTATCTCCTGTTCTTAACCCAACTCTTATTTTTTGCAATTTTATATTTTTTAATTCAGCTAATCTATAAATTTCTTCAAGAGGTTCAATTAGATTTTTATGTATGTCGTTAGAAAGTGCCTTAAGAGGACTGGTATAAACAGCATAAATTCTGTCTTCAAGCTGATTTTTTTCCGCAAGCATAACAAGATAATTTATAATTGCTAAAAAAGCAGTCAAGGTTTTAGTACTTCCAGTTGGAGCAGATATAAGGATATTCTTCCTTTCCCAAATATTCATAACTCCAAAGGTTTGAGGAAGTGAAAATTCTTTGAATTTTGAAAAAAACCATTCGCTAACTAAAGGATGCAATATCTTTGTTATTTCCTTGCCTTCTCTTGCTTCAGCTTCAAATATTTTTGTCATGATTGTGGATTATGTAAAACTTAAGAAATTTAGATATATTCACGATAAGATATATGTTTAAAAATGTTGCTTATCAATTGTTTTT
>JBBSXF010000109.1:0-11085 GCA_038045905.1 Nanobdellota archaeon | reverse complement strand
GCAAAGATAATAAATATTTTCTTTAATTTAGGAAATTGCAAAGCTAAAATTGGAATAGCACAAAAAACAAACATGCTATGAAAAGAAGGAAATGAAAAATTCCAGATTAAATGACTTGCTTCTTCTAGACTCGGAATAATATTAATCAATCCCAATTGATAAGGACGTTCCCTTTGAATTAATATTTTAATTATAAACCCAATTAATGCAGAAATACCAAGAGTCATCCATAAAGGGAGAATCCATCTTCTTTTGTTTTCTCTCCATAAAAAAAGGGCAGTAAATACAAAAAAAATTATAATTTCAGAACTTATTAGGGTTATAAAAAGAAAAAAATTGTCTAAAGTTCCGCTTCTTAAAAGAGAAACTTTCTCCATTAAATAATCATCAAAATATAAACTAACAATTATAGAAATTACTGCTATAACGCAAAGAAGCACACCAATATTTTTCTTTTCCATCTTATTTGTTATGCTAAATTATTTAAATACATTCTCATTCTATCTTTGATGAGAGAAGATAAATATTATTTTTTTGATATTATAGCAAGATATGTAATCCTGTTTATTACGGGGATTTTAAATAACGCTGTTTTTTATCTTTTATTTACTTCCTTGACTATAAGTGCAGTTTATTTCTCATTAGGGTTATTCTTTGATGCGTCACTTGTAGAGAATATTATCCTCATTAATAAATTGCCAATAGAAATAATAGGTTCATGCGTAGCTGGTTCCGCTTATTTCTTACTTTTAATATTAAATCTTTCTACACGTGGAATAGGATTAAAAAAAAGACTGGGAATGCTATTGTTCTCCTTTGTTTCATTATTTATAATTAATGTATTAAGAATATTTTTACTTTCAATAATGTTTATTTCAGGACAGCCTTTATTTGATATTTCTCATAGATTATTCTGGTACGCAGGAAGCACTATCTTTGTAGTTGGAATATGGTTTTTAAGTGTTAAATTGTTCAAGGTAAAAGAAATACCATTCTATTCAGATATAAAATCCTTGTTAAAAAAATCTAAAATAAAAAATTAAAAATTTTTATTGTCCAGATTGCCTTAATTTTTTATTTAATTCAATAAATGTTTCCAGCATAAATTTCTCTGTTCCTTTCAATATTTCACAATCTTTAATTTCAATGTTATAACAAATAGGACCAACTTGGGTTACTCTTGTTTCATTCCCTTCTTTTATATTTACATACATATATCTTGCAAGAGGGTCACAACCAATGCTTTCATTTCTTATAACTTTTGTTCCAATAAATTCATACAATTTTACTAAATTTGCAACAGCAATTACTCCGTCACCATCACAATTAAAATTTTTTGTAGCATTGTTCTTTTCCATATTGATTACCATTTCTTTTTTAGCTAAAACTCTTCCGTCAAATGGAATATCACTTAAAGTTCTAGGATTTGTTCTTAAATAAAAATTGTATTCTGTCTTTGAATTATTGTATATCACGGGCAAAGTCGTATGGTAAAAAGCTAATTGTCCTGTTTTTAAAAGTTCAAATTTAACTCCATCTTGTTCAAAATGATTTATTGAATTCATGAGAATATATAACCCCAAAAACATTAGGATAAATGAAGTCATCACAATTATAACTCCAACAAAAATTTTGCTTTCTTTTTTAATTTGCTCTTTTGGAGCAGGTTTATCTTCTTCAAGAATCTCTGTCCTTATTGTCTCTACTTTTTCTCCTTCTTTTTTAATATTAAAAATTTCGTCTTCTATAACTCTCGTTTCTTTTTTAACTCGTTCTTTTTTAACTTTCCTAATGCTTTTTTCACCATCATTATTCTCTTTTTCCATATCTTTAAGTTTAGATTTTTCTTTATAAACTTTATTGTATTCCAATTATCTTAAACAGAACACTATCGGTTAATTTGATTAAATCTTCTTTTTTTCCTTCAATAAAAATGCAATTTTGTTTTTGTTCTATCCGAGTATTTTCGCTTTCTCTTATCATAAAAAAATTATCCTGACAGGTTTTTATTGGATAATCTACATTTACGCACGTTTCTCCTTCAAGACAAGCATATTGGATTCTTTGAGCTATTTGATTTTGGTAAAACAGATTTCTTGCTATTTCTGCTTCTGGACCATTTGCTGAAAAATATAAGGGCTTCCCAGAATATGTATTTAATAAATTCAATAGAGAAGCAGTCCTATTAACCTCATTTGGATTATATTTAAATAAAAATTTAAAGTCTCCAATTGTTGTAGCCCATAAGCCATTTTCTTTAGAAAATTCAAGGTTATTGTAAACAATTTTTGCATTTTCCCCATTACTTGTTTCATCTCTTCCCATAAAAGAATATCCAACTACACTAAAAAACATTACAGCAACCATCACAATTCCAGCAATTAATCTCCCCTTTTTTCTTTTTCTCTCTTCTATTTGTTTGGATACTATTTTTCTTATTTTCATAAATAAATTTATGTATTATACTATAAAAAACTTGTCAAATGAAGAAAAATTAACCTAGCTCTCGCCAGTTTATTAAAAAAATAAAAAAAAAAGAAAAATAAAATAAAAATTTATGTTCTTATGCTACGACGAGTTCCGCAGTTGTGGCAGATGTACCTTTGTACTTCTTGCCTACTGTTGTATCCACGTCTTTTGTTGTTAAGTAAGTAGCAGCATTCTTTGTGTCGACAGCATCATAACCAGCAACAAGCAATGCAACCTTTCCAGTTGTGTAAGGGTTAGCAAAGCTTTGGATCAAGAATTGTCCCGAACCAATACCAGTCTTTGTTGTGAAGTCAGCAACACATGCATCAACACCATTGTTTAACAATTTAGCAGCAACAGAATTAATACAACTTCCACCTACAACAATCAAGTTCTTAGAACTTACAGAGCTTACCTCTGAGTCCTTAACAAGGATGTATCCAAGTGAGCTTCCACCTGTTGTAGTAGAAACACTAACTCCTTCTTTACTTGTAACATATACTAATGGTTTTACAACTGTCTTAGGTACTTTTACTTCTATGCTTTGAGGAGAGTCAGTAGGGTCTGTACTTGTTATTTCAAATCCATAATTACTGATGTACTTTTGTATAGTGTTATCCTCTTGGTCTGAAAGCCAACCCGTGGTTCCTGTATAAGTAAATGATGTGTCTCCTGATGTGTTACCAAGAGTAGTGTAGAAAATCTGCGTTGGAAGTGCAGTATCATCGCCATCTCTATTTGTATCATCAGATGATACATTAATTAACCAAGGTGAATTTTGCAGACATGCCGCAGCAACACCTACACATCCATCAGCTTCTCCAGCTTCTCCTTCAAGATAACTGAAATTTTTGTCTGTTATGTTAATAAAGGTATTATATCCTGTTCTAATATAATTAGATACACTAACATTATTACCATTTCCTGCTATAAAACTAGCCTGAGTTGTTCCAGTTAATCCAATATTAAAGTCATTAGAAGCTCCACTAGAGGTATTAACAAAGTTAAAAGTTCCACCAGCCACTTTCAATGTGAAAGCTCCTGCTGCAGTTGCAGTTAGCTCTGTATCATACTGAGCTACTCCAGGATTAATCCTCAGTGTTACCTTTGGATTTGATGTAGCTCCTGATGCATCTGTAACCTTATCAGCCCCTCTATATTGAATTAATACTGTCTTTGCATCACTTGTTGCTACCTTTGGGTCAGCAGTGTGCACTAAGAAGTAATCATTCTTTGTTATACTCTGATTAGGGTTTAAGATGAATCTTTTGTCTAAGTCATCTCCACCAAAAATACCTGTAGTATTTGAATTTGTTAATGGTAATGTTACTTCATCACCATTATAATTCCTCCATTTCAAGGTATATTTTTTATCACTTCCAGATACTTTCAAACTAATATCTTCATATTCCATAGCTTCTAAACCAGCATATTGAATATCCCAATTTTGAGATACCAAAACTTGTGGTTCATTCAAGTCAGGAGATTCGCTTAATTTCTTTCCTTCATGAACAAATAAATTATCTCCTGCAGTCATATTAATTGCAATATCCTGGATAGCTATATCTCCACCAGAACGACTAAAAGTAAAGTTTACTTTTGCATCACTTATTGTTTCTCCATTAACAGTCATAGATTGTCCATTCTTCCATTCTATTTTGTCTGCTCCAATATAAAATGTAGCAGATTGAGTTCCTTCAGCATAACCTTCATAACTAATATCTGTAACAGCCAAGAATTGTCCATCAGAGAGTTTTTCACTATCTCCTTTGTTCATCTTGTTTGTTTTTTCAGTTCCGCTTGCAGAAGTAATTGTGAATTGTGCTGCAGTACTGCTTGAAACTTGAACATCTACAGTATATCCCTCTACAGTTAAAGGAGTTCCTTCTATAACAGTCCCTCCTAAAGCACCACTCATTAATGTAAATTCTGGTCCAGCAGTTCCATTAGTTGCATCAGTTATTGTGTAGGTCTTTCCTAGGAAGGTTATCATTTTGTCTTCTACATCAGAAATCTCATTGTCTGTTTCAACATCAGATTTTAAATCAGTTGTAAAATCCAAAAAATATCTTGCTATCTGTTGTCCACTTTGTATCTTGAAGAACAATCCTATATTATCATCATCATCTTCAACATATGTAACATATGAAGATTCTAAATCATCAAAATAAAAGAACTGTTCGTAATTTGCTTCCCCTTTTTCATTGGATATGCTTCCATCAGCTAAAAGAGAAAGCTCATCATTTCCGATATAAGTTATAACATCCGCAATTGATTCTCCTATTTCAAGAGAATCTGAACCTGTTCCAGCTTTCCAACTATCTCCCCCTGTTGCCGTTGTGCTTCCACCTGTACTGCCAACACGACCTGATAAGTCGCTGTTAATAGTTCCAGCTCGAGCAATATCTAAAGGTGAACCATCAGCAAATCCCTGTTGTGTTCCGTAAACAATAGCAACGTCTGATGTGAAAGGTGTAGGGTATACTGCAACAGCAGTTCCCATAGTCATTCCTACCATCAATGCGCTAGCCGCGATTGCCGATACTTTTTTAAAATTTAATCTCATTATTTTTTAACCTCCTTTCAATTCTATATACTATGTTGTCTACGACAACCTCCTCCCAACTTGATAGCATAGGGTAATCTATCAATCGAGATGAATATGAAACGCCCCATAGAACACTCTTGATGAGTGTTATAGTACAAAATCCAATTCTCTTTAAAAAGCTTGCCGTAATGTTTTAACCTTACCTATCAAAACTATGTAGTTTTCCTATATTTATTTATAAAGGTGATGGTATCACTATATTATGATTACACTTTCTACAAGCATTAAAAGAAAGTTTTATTAAGATACTCTCTTATTATTTATTATAAGGTAAAAAATAACATATATATTTAATATATATCTTACACATATATAATTAAAAAAACCATATATTCATAAAAAACAATGGTAACCAGAGAAATAACTATAAAAGAATCAAAAGGAGCTTTTTCAATATTTAAGAAATCGTCGACAAATAAAGAAAATTACGATTTTTCAGGGCTTTCTGCTTTAAGGCAGGTTTTAGGCAATGAAAAAGCCAGAATCCTTAACACGATTAAGATAGAGAAGCCAGATTCATTATATTCTCTTGCTAAGAAATTAGGAAGAAATTTTAAGTCTGTTTATGAGGATTCAAAGCTTTTAGAAAGGTTTGGGTTTATAGAGTTAATAACAGAAAAAGTGAATAATAGAACAAGACTACACCCGAAAATTGCAACAGACACGATTACAATTAATATCAAAATTTAACTATAAACGTTTAAGAAAATTTCGTAATTTTTGTCTCTTCTAGAAAAATCTTGAAATCCTCCCTTATATATTCCTGTCTCATTGCCTCCCTTAAGAATTAACTTTTCTTGTTCATTTACTATTATCTTCAACTTATACCCCTTGACAGGATTTTTTTCTCCAACATTCCAACTTTGGGATATCAAATCATTTAATGTGGAATTTAAGACCTTGCAACTTTCTCTTTCATCAAGGCATTTGCCCTCTGACTCACAGTCTATAATCAACTCTTTAATAGGCAAGAGCCCCAAATAAGTTTCACAATCACTGGTATATTGCAGACTAGATTGTATAAAACTTTCAACTTCATAGCTTTCAACTGCTCCAGCATCTTTTGGGTTGTTAAGCATAAACCCAAGCAAGACCAAAACTATCACAGAAACAATCACTAAAATTATGGCAAATCCAACCATTTCCTCCTGTCCCGAGCGATTTCGCGGAATTAAGGGCAGTGTTAAACGAGAGGAATCGGGAGTAGAGCGATTTCGCGGAATTAAGGGCAGTGTTAAACGAGAGGAATCGGGAGTTATTTTGTTTTTAATCATGTTCTATCCTGTCCTGCAATCATCAATCTTGCCAACTCACATTTATCATAAATCCCAGTTTCACTTGTTTCTTTTCTGCATAATGAAACAAAATTAGAAGAATAAGGAAGAGTTTTAACATTTTTATCTAATATTTTTAAAATTCCACAATCAGGATAGGTCGATTCTTTACATTCAACATCGCTTTCTGGATAGATTTTCCTTATTTCTATTTTAGCAACATCCCAAAATTCCGAGTAGGTTGCAATATTCTTTTTCAAGGCCATTAATTTGTCAAAATCAATGCAGTTAATCATAGTTGTTCCAAATGCATAACCACAAGAAAACTCTGGAGAATTTGCAAGTTTTGAAACAAGGAGCATAGAACTTTTTTCTCCCAAATCTGTTGCCGATTTCTTTAAATTATCCATAGATATAGATAAAAAGAATAATCCAACTAAAATAAAGAAGAAAAATACAGCAATAACCATAAATATCATTTGTTGAATTTTAATCTGTCCAGAACGATTTAGATTTTTATTTACCATAAATCACAACTCCTCATTTTATTTTTTTCATTAATCCTATCTACTATCTCTTTTATTTCTCCTAATCCTTCAGAACTTTCTAAATTAACTTTTTCCAATATAGCTAAATCTCCGCCAAGATTAGTTTCACACCCCTTGCTTTCTGTAAGCATTTCTTTGTCTGCGTATATAGCAGATAGTTCTTTTAACCTCATTATCAATCGGTTTATTTGGCATTCATAAATTGTTTTATCCGAAAAAATTGCAGCATACATTAAAACAGTAGAATCTTCTCCTAATCCAGAAAAATACATCATATCATTTCCTTTTTCAACATAACCTCTTGCATAATTGATATTAATATCGCATCTGCCCCCCCCGAAACATATTTTTATACTTTTTTCAGGACAATTTTCTAAAAACAAATTACTTTGATTTAATTTAAAAATTTCTTCTTTTATTTCTTCTGGTGAATCCCCAAAACAATAATTCTCTTTTGCCGAAGTCATATAAAATAAATCTGCAATTTTGAAAGGAAAATGAAATGGTTTAGAAAAAATATAGAATGTTCTTCCTTCAACTTCTTCTTCAGAAAAAATATATTTATTATTAAATCCAACATTTACATCTGTTTTAATCCATTTATTAAAACTTTTTTGTTCAAGCTGGATAAATTGTTCTCCAAATTTTCCTGTTCCTTCGCATTTGTTTCCTATTCGCGTTTCTGTTGGAAGAGTTATCGATGTTGTTTGGCTAGATTCAAAACTTGTTTCCAGAGGATCCAATAAAACTCCTATTTCTTTTCCTGTTTGAGCACTTATGCTTTCTTGTCCAACCTGAATAAATTTTGAACTTAAATAAATTGCCGCAAAAATTATTGCAATTCCCACAATAATTGCAAAAAGCCAACCAAAAGATATCTCAATTGCTCCTTTATTCTCTCTTTTTTTTATCATTTTCATTTTGTAATTGTAACAAGAGTTTCTTCATAATCTTTTGCTATTTTAAGACTGACTTTTCCCTTAACATTAGGTATGCAAAGAGAATCCTGATTTCCTATTGTCTTGCTAATGTCAATATTTTCAATCATCTTTCCTCTGATTATATTCTTTGAAGTAAATTTGAGATTTTCAAATTCATCATCTTGAAAGCAAACAGCTATGACTTTTGTAGGAAGAGAATAACTTTTTATATAAGGACTGTCTCCTCCAGGACTGTTATACACCTTCTCAACATCATTTTTAAAATCATCTAAAAATTTTTCAACTTGAACAGAACCTTGCAAATCCATAAATTTTTTGATGCCATAAAATCCAAATGCAAGAAAAATAATTATTAGTATAATAGAAAAAATCATCCCAAATGAAATATCTAACTGCCCTCTTTTTTTTACAAAACTCATTAAAGAAATTGTTTAAACAAACTTATAAATTTTTGCTAACTTCTTCAATTAGTATATTATTTTGCACAAAATCTTTTAAATTTCCCCTTCATCGGTAATCTATGAGCTTAACAAGACTTCTTTTTATTGGACTTCCCGGAGCAGGAAAAGGAACTCAAGCAAAATTGCTTAATTTAACTCACATAAGCACAGGAGATGTAATAAAAAACGCATTTGCAAATAAAGATTCACTTCTCTTGCCATATCAAGAATCAATTAATAAAGGGGAACTTCTTCCAGACGAACGTGTATTTAAATTAATAGAACAACATATTCAAAATCTTCCTCCAACTTCAAAAGGTTATATCCTCGACGGAGCTGTAAGAACAATTCCCCAAGCAGAATTTGTATTAAATAGAGAATTAATAGACGCTGTTTTTGAATTTCGTTGTTCAGAAAGAGAAGCTATAAGGAGAATTGGATTAAGAAGAGGAAAAGAAAATAGAAAAGAAGATTCTCCAGAGGCAATTAAAATAAGATTTAGAGAGTATTATGAAAAAACTTATCCTGCTATCTCTTTTTTAATGTTACAACACTATGATTCTTCGTTGAGATATTTTACAATTGACGCAGAGAAATCAATTGAAGAAGTTCATAAAGAAATTTCAAATATTCTGTATGATTAAAGATTTAATTCCAGCAAAAGATTTTTATCACCTCTTTTTATTAGACCAATCAACAGTTGAACAACGCGTCAGTTCTTATTTATTAACTAAAAAATTTCCCTTCTTTAAACCGAACTAAATGGTCTAGCTATCACACTGCATTTGTCAGTATTGGGTTTGTTTCCAAATTCATCTTTGCATTTAATAAAGAAAGGACTATCTGTATTCCATTCTGTATAATGGTTCAACCTATCCATTGTTGTTAGTTTAAGTCCGTCTTCAAAATTGTAACTGCAACTAACTATATCATAAACACATTCTGACTTTTCATTTGTAGATATTTTCAATTCTTTTATTTCATTGTAAACTCTTGTGACAAGAGGAGCAACATTATCTGTTTCAACTTCAAATGAGGTGGATTCTACTTTAACATTTCCCGCCATATCAAAACATTGTATGTAATATTTGTAATTTCCTTCGGGCAAGTATAGGTCATGAGAATGGATATAAGAACGAGTATTTTCAAATTTAGTATAACTATCATAATTTCCAGTAAGACTATAATAACAATCTGCTTTCCCATTCTCATATCCTGCAGAAGTTTTTACCTCAAGAGTAACTTTTATTGAATTTGAAGCACCTTTTATTAATGATTTATCTAAAGGGCTCACAGAATCTATTACTAACGGACGAGAGCCAATTAAAGTTAATTTTTTAGAATTTATATTCATATTCCCCGCAGTATCATTACATCGGAAATAAAAGTTATTTTCTTTTTCATTTTCCAATCCAGTTAAGGTCCCAGAAGAAGTATAACTTAACTGAGCATTAATGCTTATTTGAGAATCAGCAGGAACAAGATTATTCTCCATCAAACTATACTCTTTATCAGAATGGCTCCATTTACATTTAGCTTGTTCGTTTGTATAAACTTTTATTGAAGTTTCATGAGCATCACTTTCTTTAAACCATGTTAAAGGGGTTTTATCTCTAAAATTGAATCCGTAAATTTCTGGTTCAGTATCGTCTGGGAAATTATCAATGCAGAATTTAAACAAAAACTCTCCATCATTTGTAAAGCCATTTACATTTTCACATCTCACATAATATTCATAATTTCCTCCTGCTGGAATTTCACTTCCATCACTTACTTGCCCTGGGAAAAACATCATTTGAGTATGGCTCTTAGCAGATAGTCCTGCCCCAAAAGGCGAGGTCATATCCGCAAATTTTCCTGTTCTTTTGTTTTCCAACTTACAAATTCCAGATTTATCTAATTCCACACCAAAAGTAAATATCTCATAAGAAGGAAGACATCCTGCAGTTCCTCCATTAGGAGTATACTTAATTTCAACACCTCTAACTGCTTCTTCAGCTATCGAGGTGTATGAATATTTGGAATTTAAAAGAGAATCTTCTCTAGCTTTTATTGTTGGAGGAGTATTATCTTTTGGATCTTTGTAAATACATCTTGCATTATAGCCAGGATTAATTAACTCGCATCCTTGCCCTAAACTTTTGCATTGATATAATGTGCAAGGGAATTCTTTGTCATTGCATTTTTTACAATCCTCCCCTCCTGTTTTTGCCTGCCATGTTCCACAATTAAATACTACTGCTCTTTGTTCTGTTCTTCTTGTAAGGGAATAAAATGTATACATAGCGACAGCAACTCCAGCTATGATTCCAATTCCAGTAGCTAATCCTGCACCAGCCCCCAATGTCGATGCAAAGCCACTAGATAAAGAATATGTAGCTAATCCTGCACCAGTTGTTCCACTAGCAGCTTTTGCCCAAAATAAAGCTTCATCAGCGTCATGTCCATTAAGACTCCAAGCAAGGCCACCAACTACAGCAAAAACTACAACTGTCCATATGACTCCAGAACTTAATTTAATTTCTTTTATATTAATAAACTCCAATAATTTTTGTGTTAATTCTCCTCCTTTACTTCCAATTCCAGATAATAATGGAAACGGATTAAATGGTGCACTCGCAACAGCAGGTGCAACCGCTTCTCCTCCGTATACAGAAAATGGAAGGAAAGAGGGGTCTGTTACAATAGCTGTGCTAGTGGCACTTCCATCTGGGATAGCAGCAATAGCTTTTCCCGTCACAGGCATATTTGAAAGTTCTGCAGAAATTAATTTAAATTCACTTCCAACAAAATAAGAAAAAGCAA
>JBBSXF010000108.1:0-3807 GCA_038045905.1 Nanobdellota archaeon | reverse complement strand
GTGGAATTTCATCTGCTCTGTTAAATCTTTCAGAAAGAATATACCCAAATTGCGGGTCATATGCACAATAAAAACATCTATGATTACATTTGTTGGTAGGTTTTATTCTGACATAAATTGGAGCGGTTATCTTCTCCTCTTTTAAAGATTTTAATTTATCAGAATGCCACGCAATTTTTAAAGAACCATATTTTTGCATTATCTTTCCAGTCATATCAGATAGGGAGATTAATTATTTATAAAGATTATGTATCTTTGATTGCAACAAAATAAATATGTTACAATTGCTACACAAAATTTATAAATCGCACAGGGGTAACCAAAGAATGCAAATAACAAAAGAAGAGCTAATTGGTTTTGAAAAAGAGATGATACAACTATGGGAGAATGCAGAGATTCCTTACCCTATTCATTTTTCAGGAGGCAATGAAGAGCAGTTAATAGAAATCTTTAAATCAATAAAAACAGAAGATTACATATTTTCAACTCATCGCTCCCATTATCATTACCTTTTAGCAGGAGGTTCAAAAGAAAAACTTAAAGAATTTATAAGAATCGGTGACAGCATGCATGTCTTTGACAGGAAATTAAATTTTTTTACTTCTGCTATTGTTGCGGGCACTCCTGCTATTGCTGCTGGAGTTGCACTTGCATTAAAAAGAAAAAATAGTAGCAAGCAGGTGTGGTGCTTTATTGGAGATGGAGCTGAAGATCAGGGGCACTTTTATGAAGCAGTTAGATATGTTGAAGGCAATAATCTTCCTTGTACATTTATCATAGAAGACAATAACCGTTCTGTAGAAACTCCAAAGCGATTTAGGTATGGAGTAAATGAAATAGAATGGCCAAAATGTGTTAAAAGATATTTTTATACTCCTGTTTATCCTCACGTTGGAACTGAAAAGTGGATTGATTTTTCGGGAAAAAAAGCATGGGGGACAAGTTTCTAATGAAATACAAAGAAGCAATTAAAACATCAATGGAAGCACTTGCAAAAGAAGAGAATACTATTTTTTTAGGATATAATATATGCTTTGGTACAAAAGCCTACGGAACATTGACTGATGTTCCACGTGAAAAAATGATAGAAACCCCGTTAGCAGAAAATTTAATGGCTGGATTGGCTATTGGACTCTCTCTTGAGGGATATTTTCCTGTTTTATTTTTTGAAAGACATGATTTTATGTTAATTGCATTAGATGCGATAGTTAATCATTTGGACAAGATGGAAAAATTGTCTCATGGGGAATACAAGGCACCGATGATAATCCGAGCAGTTGTTGGAGGAACAAAGCCACTCTATCCTGGAATACAGCATACTCAGGATTTTACAGAAGCGTTTAAAAAAATGATAAATTTTCCTATTTATGAACCGAAGAATTCCGAAGAAGTTATTGAAGCATATAAAAAAGCAAAAGAATCTGGAAAACCTGCAATGATTATAGAGAGAAAAGATTTATACGAAACTGAAGCAAAGAAGAAAGAATTAATATTAGATGGACATAAATTATTCTGGCATAAAGAAAGAGTTGAAGCTTGGCTAAAAGGAGAAAGAGTTGCTCCAATAACAATAGACTGTGCGTTAACAAGAAGATGCAATTATAAATGCATGTATTGCTATGGAAAATTGCAGGAGAATGACGAAAAGAGGATTACAAAAGAAGTTATTTTTAGATTTTTGGATGACGCTGCAGAGATAGGAGTGAAGGGAGTAAGTTTTGTCAGCGACGGGGAGAGCACTTGTTCTCCTTATTTATATGATGCGATTGTGCATGGAAAAAAGAAAGGGCTTGATATGGCTCTTGGAACAAATGGGGCCTTGTTAAAAAAAGAAAAATTAAAAGAAATTCTTCCATGCTTGACATATATTCGATTTAATTTTTCTGCTGGAGAAGCAAAAAGATATGCTGAAATAATGGGATGCCGAGAAGAAGATTTCTATAATGTTTGTGAAATTATCAAAGAGTGTGTTAAAATAAAAAAAGAAGCAAATTTAGATGTTACAATCGGACTCCAAATGGTTTTAATGCCTTCATTTATTGATCAGATAATGCCTTTAGCTAAACTTGGAAAAGATTTAGGAGCAGATTACTCTGTAATAAAACACTGCAGTGACGATGAAGAAGGACATCTTGGGATAGAGTATGAACAATATTTTAATAAAAAGTTAATTGAAGAACTTGAAAGGGCAGAGGCATTGTCTAATGAGAATTATACTGTTAAAGCAAAATGGTCTAAAATTTTAAGCGGAGGGAAGAGAAAGTATACTAGATGTTATGGACCTCCATTTATACTTCAACTTTCTGGTTCAGGATTAGTCGCCCCTTGTGGAATGCTTTTCAATGACAAATATAAAAAATTTCATATTGGAAATATTGCTGAAAAATCATTTAAAGAGATTTGGCAAAGTGATAAATACTGGGAAGTTATGAAGATGATATCTTCTAATGAATTTAACGCTAAAGAAGATTGTGGAACTTTATGCCTTCAGCATAAAGTAAATGAATATTTGTGGGATTTAAAAGAAAATAATATTACTACAATTCCAGAACCCGAAGGAGAAAAACCCGCCCACATAAATTTTATTTAAAATGGAAATTAAATAAAATTAATATGCATAGGAGGTTCTCCTATTGGTTTTTCTAGTTTAATTTCTCCAGTTTTTAATTTCCATAACCATTTATTGAGGTTATTTTGTCTACATTCTCCACATTTATCAAAATTAAATTTAGAAGATGTTACTTTTTTAATAATCTCTTTCTTTTTTTCTCCTTCCCATATTTCTTGAAAAGCTTGTTTATTCAAATCCCCATATTTAAATTTTTCATTTCCCCAAAACCAATTACAACTGTACACCCCCCCTTCAGAGTCTACCACGCACATAAAAGGAAGCCCAAGACATTGTTGGTATTCTCTCTTTAAACACCCCTTATCTTCAAATAAATCTGTTCTTACCATCACCTGAAAATTTTTATCCTGCATACCCATTATCTCTTTTAGATAAGGTTTAACTTTATCTAACTCTGCTTGTTTGACAAAAACTTTTCCATTTAACCCAGGAGTGGGTGGCTTAATAATCATATAATCAAAACCCATAGTCTTCACTTCTTTAACCCAATCTTTTATTTCTAAAAGGTTTACATCAGAAATAAGACTATAAACTCCTAAGGTACATTTTGATTTATTTTTATTTCTGTATTCAATACATTTTTTCATAATCTTTTTTACTTTATTATAATCCGAAGAAGGGCATCTGTGAATCGTAGAATAAGATTTAGCAGAACCCCCATTAATAGAAAATCTTATATAAGTTAAATTTTCCATAAGCGAGGGGATATCCTCTTCTTTAATCATAACCCCATTTGTTAAAATTCCAACATCAACACCGTTTTTTACTGCAGTTTCAATTGCTTGTACTGATGCTGGATGAAGTAAGGGTTCTCCACATCCCCCTAAAACAATCGCTTTTACTCCATACTTACCTATTTCCCTCATAAATCTTAGATAAATTTTTGTGTCTAAGAAAGTTGGTTTCTTAACGACTTCTTGAACATAACAATGAATACATTTATGATTACATGCAGAAGTCGGACCAAATTCTATATATATGCAAGGAAAATTTTCCTCTTTTTGCCATTTTTTTAATTCATCTTGATGCCAAATTAATTTATTTCCACTTAGCTGTAATTTTTCTGAACCATTCATTTTAGTGACTACGAGTTCTTGTTTAAAAATGTTGTTATTTATAAGAAAATGTGCTCCCACCAGACATATGTCCTACCCTAAAATAGTTTAGAAAAATCAAAG
>JBBSXF010000107.1:0-3973 GCA_038045905.1 Nanobdellota archaeon | reverse complement strand
AATAAATCCATAAAATGTTTTAAGTATCCGTGTGCTCAAACATTTTCAAATGTATGTTATGCTTGTGCAGATCCAACAGTTGAATTTTATACCTCTGAAGAATGTCCAAAATAAAAATCACATTTGAACATAAACTTATAAATTATATAATATTATTTTTAATGATGAAGTATTTGAAATTAGCGGAGTTATACGACTCTCTTTCTAAAACCACAAAGAGGCTTGAAAAAACAGAAATCCTTTCTAAATTCTTAAAAGAACTTTCTGAATCAGACCGCGAAGTTTTATATCTGCTTCATGGAAATATTTATCCAGAATATGACCAAAGAAAGATTGGAATAAGCAGTCAGCTTGCGATAAAGGCAATTTCAAAGGCAACAGGAACAGCAAATGAAAAAGTTGTCAAAGAATGGAAATCAATTGGAGATATTGGAAAAGTTGCTGAAAAATTAACAAAAGAAAAAAAGCAGGCAACTTTGCAAAGTCATATTCTTCACACAGAAAAAGTTTTAGAAAATCTAAGAAAACTTCCAGAACTCGAAGGAAAAGGGACAGTTGATAAAAAAATGTCTTTAATCACAGAATTATTGACTTCTGCTTCTCCTCTTGAAGCACTTTATCTTGTTAGAACGCTAATTGGGGACTTGAGAATTGGAATTCAAGAGAGCACGATAAGGGAATCCATGGCAAGTGCTTTTTTTGAAGGAAATAAAGAATCAGCATTAAAAGTTCAAGATGCAATAAATAAAGCAAATGATTTAGCAGAAGTTTTTGATATGGCAAAAACAGGAAAAGAAAAAGATTTAGGAAAAATAAAAATTGAAGTTGGAAAACCAATCAAGGCAATGCTTGCACAAAAAGTGAAAACAATAAAAGAGGGATTTGAAGCTGTTGGAAAACCTTGTGCAATTGAATACAAATATGATGGATTTAGATTAATAATCCATAAAAAAGGAGAAGAAGTTTTATTATTCACACGAACACTTGAAAATGTTTCAAAGCAATTTCCCGAAGTTGCTGAATATATAAAAAAATATGTAAAAGGAAATTCTTTTATCTTAGATTCAGAAGCAGTTGGTTTTGATAAAAAAACAAAAGAATACAAACCATTTCAAAGTATAAGCCAAAGAATAAAGAGAAAATATGATATTGAAAAATTGCAAAATGAACTTCCAGTAGAAGTAAATGTTTTTGATGTTTTATATTATGAAGGAAAATCTATGCTTAATGAGCCTTTCAAAAAAAGGACAGAGTTAGTAAGGAAAATTGTAGAAAATCATCCATACAAAATAATTCAGTCAAAACAAATAATAACAGATGATGAAAAAAAAGCAGAAGAATTCTACAAGCAAGCTTTGAAAAATAAGCAAGAAGGAGTAATGATGAAAAACCTTGATTCTGATTACAATCCAGGAAGAAGAGTTGGAAATATGGTTAAGATGAAACCAGAAGAAAAAGATTTAGATTTGGTTATAACTGGAGGAGAATACGGAACAGGAAAAAGAAGTGGCTGGATTTCAAGTTTTATTATTTCATGCAGAGATGGAGACAAATATTTAGAAATAGGAAAAGTTGGAACAGGATTTAAAGAAAAAAGCACTGCGGAAACTAATGAAGGAATTTCTTTTGAAGAATTAACAGAAAAAGTTAAACCATTAATTATAGAAGAGAAAGGAAAAGATGTAAAAATAAAACCAAAAATTATTCTTTCAATAACCTATCAAGAAATTCAAAAATCTCCAACTTACTCTTCTGGATTTGCTCTGCGATTTCCCCGATTTGTTAATCTCCGTCCAGACAAGCCATTATCCGAAATAACCTCTTTAAAAGAAATAGAAAAAGATTTTGAAAAACAAAGGCGAAACTGGGAATATGGATAATCTTTATAAATCAAGATGAATTTAAGCAATAATGGATAAAGAAAAAAGAGTGATGAATGTTCCAGCGATGGTTCTATTAACTATTGGGGGAATAGTATTAATTTTAATTTTTTCTTTTTTTTATCTTTCTGTAAACGGCAAAAATTACACTTCCATTTATACTCAAAAATTACAAAGTGGAGAAATTAAAAATCCTATTACCGAATTTCAACTTATATTTTCTAAAAGTTCATCTGAAGAGATTCCTACAGGAAGCCAAGTAATTACAATTCCAACTGAAGACGGAGAAAAAAGGATTATTATCCAAGCAGATTTAGGTAATTTGGATGTTTCTTCTATTCAAAAAGAGTTGGTAAATTATTTGTCAATTGTTCTAAAACTTTACAATCTTCATGAAATCCCTTTTACTTCAATAACTCCAAAAGTTCAAGTAGAAATAGATGAAAATATTTATTATGCTGAAATTTCAAAGGGGAATATAATCATTAAAGAAGGGAAAGCAGAAAAACCCGACATAACAATTAAAACAACAAATGAAGAAGTATTCAAAATAATAGAAAATAAGGATTATGCTCAAGAATCTATTGCTTCAGGAAATACAAATATAGAAGTTACAAAAGATTATTTTGTCTTATTTTCAAAAGGATACTTGAAATTATATAACGAATTTAATGATTGGAATTTAACAAGCAAAGTAATTTTATCTGTAGAGTAACTTTTTCTTCTTTATTTTTCCTTTATAAAGCTTTATAAAGCAATTTTTATTATAATTATTATGTCTTTAGGAAGCAATTACAAAATACAAAATATTGTAGCAACTGCATCTTTAGGGAAGCCTGTTCCTTTGACAAAATTAGCAAGAACACAGCCAAATACCGAATATAATCCAGAAACTTTTCCAGGACTTGTTCTTAGAGTCAAAGAGCCTAAATCTGCTGTTCTTGTTTTCTCATCAGGAAATCTTGTATGCACAGGAACAAAATCTACAACCCAAGTAAGACAGGTTATTGATGCAGTAATCAAACAATTAAAAAAAATAAATGTTAAAATTACAACCCAGCCAAAAATAACTGTTCAAAATATTGTTGCATCTGGGACAATAAATCTTAAGCTTAACCTTAATTTTTTGGCATTGGAAATGGAAAACACAGAATACGAACCAGAGCAATTTCCAGGTTTAGTTTACAAATTAATAGAACCAAACGCAACTTTTCTTCTTTTCAGCAACGGAAAACTTGTTTGTACAGGAACAAAAAACAAGCAACAGCTTGAAAATAGCATGGAGCAATTGCTGAAGAATGTTAAAGAAGCTTTGAAAAATTATAAAGCATGATTAGAGAAGATAGTAAATTCATTGCCAAAAATAAAAACAAAACAGATCAAAATGGTTGTGAAATTTAATGAATAAAAAAGAGATTGCAATTAGCATTTCCTTATTAATTCTTTTAATAATTATTATTATCCCTTATGGAAATGCAGATGTTTATCAAAATTCAAGTATAATTATTTCAGCAGGGATTTATGTTCCTACAGCAAAAGTAAATATTTCGCCAAATTCTATTGATTTGGGACAAGTAACAAAAGGATATGCAACAGATTTTAAGAATATAACTGTAACAAATATTGGAGATTTAGATATAAAAATAAATCCTGTTTTAGAAGCAAGTGCAAATAATTTCTTTAATTATCTTGAATTTAATACTGCAAGCTGTTCTCCAACTTCAACTGTATGGCACAATGTAAGTTATTATAATAATCATAATTTATCTTCTACAATCTCTCCTCCAACAACAATAGGAGGAATAGACGGAGAACAATATAATGTTTGCATTAAGTTAGATTTAACAAATTATCAAGAGCCAATAATAGCGAATTCTAATTTAATGACAAATCTCACATTTTGGGTAATGCCGGCATAGGATGTTTAAAAAAATATTTTTTATTTTGCTTTTCCTTACATTTTTCTCAATTCCTTTCTTTTCCTCATCAATTCTTGGAATTTCTCCAGGAACAATAGAATTTTTCGAAGAACCGAATCAGATTATTTGCAAAAATTTTACAATTTTTGCTGACAACGATTCTTTGTTTTATGG
>JBBSXF010000106.1:0-3361 GCA_038045905.1 Nanobdellota archaeon | reverse complement strand
TAATTTCGCTTAATTATAAGCTTTTTTGGTCCGGAAAGTACTCAATCACCTAATTATAAGATAATGAATTTAGAATAATCTCTTTTGCTTTGCCGATTATATCGTTTGTTATTGCTAACTTAATTTCCCTCATTCTTCCCCCTCTTCCCTTGGAGATAACGTTAACAGTAATAATTCCCAACATATCAAACTCTTGAATAATATCACTAACCCTCCTTTGAGTAAGCACCTCTAGCTTATTTCTTACGCAAAGATCCCTATAAAAATTGTAAACTTCTCCTGTAAACAGATGATGGGGAGTTTCAGACAACTGGATTATTGAACTCAGGACAAGTTGAAATTGCTTTGGTTCGGTCTTAATTACATCTAAAATTTTATCTCTTTCTATCTTTTCGTTTGCATCATCTATATATTTAAGGTATATCTTATCAGACTTATCTCTTTCTGCAAGTTCTCCAGCAATCCTAAGCAAATCTAAAGCCCGCCTAGCATCACCGTGCTCTCTTGCGGCCAAAGCAGCACATTTAGCCACCACCCCGTCTTGCATAACTCCCTCTTTAAACACTTCTTTTGATCTTTTGGTGAGGATATCTTGTAATTGAAGGGCATTATACGGAGGGAAAACAACCTCTTCTTCTGAAAGCGAACTTTTAACTCTCGGATCAATCTCATCCAAAAAAGTAAGATTATTGCTTATCCCCACAATACAAATATTTGATTTGGTTAATTCTGGGCTAAGCCTAGTAAGATTATAAAGAAAATCATCAGAAATCTTTTTTGTTGTCTGATCTATTTCATCTAAAATTAATACAATTAGTTGTTTTTCAGAGTCAATTGTTTCAATAAATTTGTCATAAACAGATTGGGTAGGAAGCCCGGTTGCTGGAACCTCTCCTCCAAATTTTTTTATTAACTCTGCAAGAATTCTATATTCTGTATCTGAAACCTTTTTCAGCTTGCAATTTAAGTATTCTATTCTTAATTTAAAGTCCGCATCTTTTTTTACCCTTTTCATCAATTCATTTCTAACATATTGTATAGAGAGGGTTTTTCCTGTTCCTGTTTTTCCATAAAGAAAAAGATTGCTGGGTCTTTCTCCTCTTAAAATTGGAGCAAGAATAGAGGCTAATTGTTTAATTTGAATATCTCTATGAGGAATATCTTCTGGTTGATAGCTATTTTGTAATAAAGATTTATCTTTGAATATACCATTATTATCAAACGATTCAAATATTTTGTTTAGTTCTTCCCCCATTTCTTTTGTCATATCCCCTCACACTTCAATTTCCTATGGAACTTATTGAAGTTCTTCTTTTCTTATTCGATATTAATTTGAATTGATTATATAAAGGATTATCACTACTAAAAAAGAAAGACACCTCTATTTCTAATGGAATAACCTAATTTGAAGTAAAGATTGATTAGATTAGATTAGATTAGATTAAAGAAAATAAAAAGATTAAACTATTTTGATAATTTAAATTATTATTATTATTATTATTATTATTATTATTATTATTATTATTATATCTATATACTATATTATATATAATTTTATAACTAAAATAAAAACAAACAAAACCCACAATTTCCTTTTTAAATACTTCCACACGAAATCAAGGAGGGAGGGGTTTAAAAAAGCAAGAGGTTACTGCAAAAAGAAGAGTAACTACCTTAAAATCATCGAATCCGCCTAAATAATCTTAACTTGTTATAATTTATTCTAATTTTATCTTAATTTTACTATAAAATCTGTCTAAATAAAAGTTAATTTTCCCCTTTGACTATATACTCGTAAATCTATTTATTTTTACAGAAAAGTTTATAAATTATTCTTAGCTTACCAATTACATGCAGGGAAATAAAAACACATATAGTTCAATTATTGGAAAAATGATTGTAACTAAAGAAGGAAAAAGGTTAGGATTTGTTAAAGATGTAACCTTTGAGACTAAATCTGGAGAATTAATTAACCTCGTAGTTAAAGATTCTACTCCTTATACAAAAAACCTTAATTTAGAAAGAACAAACAGCAGTGAATTGTTAATTCCATACAATTCTATAATTGCAATTGGGGATTTTGTAATTGTTTCAGAGGAAGATTTGATTTAATAATTCTTAAAAAGATACAAATATTTAAAAATCTTCTTTGAATTTAAAATAAAATGAAAGTTATAGGATTTAATTTTACAAAAATAAATGCAGAAATATTGAAATCTAATACAGAACAATTAAAAATTAATGCAAAAATGGATATCTCTTCTATTGATTCATTAAAATCTGGCATGTTGAATACTGGCGACGAGATTGTTGGAGTTTCATTCACTTATTCTCTTCAATATGAACCCGAATTTGCTAAAATTGAACTGGCGGGAAATGTCATATTCTCTATTGAACCAAAAATCGCCAAAGAGGTTTTAAAAGAGTGGAAAGACAAAAAAATTCAAGAAGAATTTAAAATTTCTCTTTTTAATGTAATATTAAGAAAATCCAATTTAAAGGCATTAGAATTAGAAGAGGAGCTGGGTTTACCCCCACATATTCCACTTCCTTCTTTAAAGAAAGAAAATGCTTCAGAAAAGAAAGAGGACTAGTGTTAAGCACATTCCCAATTCGATTAGATAACCTTTAAAAAAATAGATTTCTTCTTTTACTTATGAAAATTTCTGAACAAAAAAAAGAGAAAATACATGAACAAATTTTAGCCCTCCTTTATTCTATTTCTCCTCAATCTTTATTCACCCTAAACATAGCAAAAGAGCTTGCAAGAGACGAAGAATTCATCAAGTCTCTTCTTTTAATTTTAAAAAAGAAAGATCTGGTAATTGAGATTAAAAAAAATTCAAAAGGGCGAACCTATCTTAAAAGATCGAGGTGGAAACTAAGCGATTCTGCCTATCAAGCATATAAAAAATATCAACGGGCTGTTGTTTAATAAACAAAATAAAAATAATTTAAGGATATTTGATAAATTATACTTAACTTTTTATACTCTTTTTATCTATCTAATTTAATGGACCAAATCAAAGCAGCCTTTCAGAAAGTAAAAGAAGATATGGATTCTATGAGGGAAGAAATAGATATTTTAAAGCAATTCCTATATGAAAATAACCAAAAATTAACCCAATTCGAAGAGACAATTCAAGATTTAACCTTCCAAATAACTCAATTAAACCTTAAAGAGATTGCCGTTTCCCCTACATCATCTCCAGCAGATAACTCCCAAAAGTCAACAAGTCCAACAGATAGTCCAGCACATAATATGCCCTTTGAAGCCTTAAAACCCCCATATTTAGGTATTTCCACTGGAAATAGGGGGGTTCCAGCAGACAGACAGACAGACCAACAGACAGACCAGCAC
>JBBSXF010000105.1:0-4163 GCA_038045905.1 Nanobdellota archaeon | reverse complement strand
TACTTTGATTTTTCTAAATTATTTTAGGGTAGGACATATGTCATGAACCAGCACAGTTTTTGAAAGAATTAAATTAATCTGCTGTTGTTGGAGATTTCATCTTTTTATTTCCATATTTGTTAAAATATAAAATTCTATCCAAATCTATCTTTAATCTTCTTGTTTTTGGTTTTTCAAATTCATAGCCAATTGGAAATACTGCTTCTACACCGACATCTTCTGGAATATTAAGAGTCGTTTTAATTTGGTCTTCAACAAAATACCCTATCCAGCATGTTGAAAGTCCAGATTCTGTTATTTTCAAAAGGAAATTTTCAATTGCGGCTCCTGTTTGTTGTTTTATCCATTTTTCTGCATCTTCCCCATAAAGATTTTTTGTACGAGAGGGATTAGAACAAACCACGACTACAAATTTTGCTTGAGAAACAAACGCCTGCTGACAAGCTTCTGATATTTTTTGTATTTTTTCATCGTCGTCAATAATTATCACCTTTAATGTGCAATTATTTCCTGCCATTGGAGCAAATCTTGTAGCATCAACACATTCAATGATAGTTCTCCAGTTTGGTTTTTTATTAGTGAATTTTCTAACACTTCTTCTATTTTGAATTGCCTTATCCAGTTCCATGAATGAGTTAAGAAGATGAATTATAAAAATGTTTTGTGGGGATATTTTTAAGCTTTTTCAGCTAAAATTGCTTCATTTTGTTTTTCGTTTATGAATAAATTAATTTCCCTTTTTCCTGTCAATCTTTTTTCATATGAATTTCTTACTTTCCAATATTCATTGGGCTCTAAATTGTATCTTAAAGTAACTTTTCCTATTCCAAGAGAGTTCATTGTCTTTAAAATTTGATTTGAATCATTCTCACAGGTTTTGACAATTTTAAATTTGGTAAGGAAATGTGAATTAATCACTTCGTTTGACAATAAGACTGGCTTGCTTAAATTTAATATTGGAGCATCAAATTTAACAGATAATTCTTCAAGCAAGTGGGCAACGACAATAGTGGGGTCAATTAAGTATAGATAATTATACTTTTTAGCAAATTTTTCTGTTTTAGCTTGAATATGCTTATCTGACATAATTATTTTTTCTCTTGATGGAAGAGCAATAGCAGATACTTCGCATTTTTTTAATTCATTAAAATAAAGGGTAAGACGATTTAATTGGTTATCAAGAGAGATAAACTCTGCTTCAAAATCATTATCTTTTTTTATTGTTTCAAGTCCTTGAGTGAATGGAGGAATTTCTATTGCAATTTTTTTTGTTATTTGAAGATAAGCTTCTAATATTTTTTGTATTGGAGGATTGATGAAATTAAGAGTTCTATCTGATTGTTCTGGACGTTCTGTATCTACAAAAATAACCCTTGGTTCTTCCCTTTTTATCTTGTTAATAATGCTCTTATTTAATGCATCTCCTGTGATTATTTCTACATTTTTAATTTTTAATTTTTTTAAATTATCTGCTAAAAGGCTTACTCTATTTCTATTTAACTCAACAGCAATAGTTTTTTTAGAATTTTTTGCAAAGGCGATTGTCTGTCCTCCTATTCCTGCTCCAATTTCTACAATAGTTTTAGCTCCAAGTCTTTCTGCTCTGTATAGAGAAACATCTCTCGGAGTAGCAAAACGAATAAATTCTTTTGGAACTTTCAATTTTTCCTGATAAATGATATCCTTTTTTGGTGCACGAGACATAAATAAAGCAAGGAAGATAAATTTATAAATTATCTTTATTTATTTTTAATAATGGCATCATATCCCCCTGGACCGCAAAAGATGAAAATCGATTATAATATTGATAGAGCAATTTATGACGCATTTGCAAAAGCATGTAGCAGAAAAGGCTTTGCTCCACAAGTTATTCTAGAGAAGTTAATGGCTAAGTTTAATCAAACAGGGCAGGTTTAAGATAATTTACTTTTTTTGAAATATTTTTAACGATTTTGAAAATTAATCATATAATTTAATCCGCTTTCTGGAGAACTACTGGGTTCCAACACCAATAGGGTTCTTCGAATTTAAATTGTAATTTTTGTGCTTTTGCGGTTAATTCTGAATTTATTCTTAATCCTAAGGAGTTTAATAAAGAATTTCCGTCTTTAGCATAATCATAACCTACTGGGGGCTGAGTAATTCCTTGAGAATAAGAGCAATAAATCAAGCCTTTTTTAGGTAATACCTCAGCTATTATTTGTAATTTTCCCCCTATCTCTTCAATACATTTTTTACCAAAATAACCATAAGGTAAAGCATTTGACAAATAGATTTTATTAAATTCTCCTTTTATAAACCTTAAATTAAAAATATCATCAAAAATTGTTTTTATTTCGGATTTTTTTAATCTTAATCTAATTCTTTTTAGTCTTTCTATTGAAAAATATTTATTTCTAATTTTTAAGCTATATCTTTCTCTATTATCTCTTGGCTCTATTTCCGAATTTAAGAATTTTTCAAATTCTTCAGATTCCAATAAGGATTTTCTCTTAAGAAAATACTGAATTTCACATGCCCTATTGTCAACTACCGTAATTTTGTTTGTTTTCTCTATTATAGCAAATGCCTGATCACCAGAGCCACAAATAGCAAGAATAGAATCTTTTGATTGCGGGTTTAAACCCTTGATTATTGCTTCAAGAGATTCATTTGTAACTAAGTTATCAAAGCAGTGATATTGAATCATTTTATTTCACTAAGTTTTTCTATTTAAAAATCTATCTTAGAAATTTCTCATTAAAATATGAACGTCCTCGGTAGGACTCGAACCTACGACCCCCTGATTAACAGTCAGGTGCTACTACCAGCTGAGCTACGAGGACATATCTCAAAGAAATTTTTTGATTATTTAAAGTTAATCTTTACTCTTTTTTGCATTTCTTTTCTTTCCTTTTTTTGGTTCTTTTAATCCCAAATCCAATATCGGTTCAACATGGTGTTTTTCAAGATATCCATATACATTTGCTTGCTTGCTTCCCTGAATTATTGAAATAACTGCTTTTTGCGCGTTTTCTATATATTCTGGAGAACCGATTATTCCAATTTCATTATTTTTTATTTCAAAATGGCATTCTGTTAAGTTGTTTAATGTGCCAAGAGTTCTTCCTTTTCTTCCGATTATTCTTGCTCTAATTACTCCTAAATCTTTTCTGTGAGTGTGGTCTTTTATACTTAATATTTCAAATAAGAAGTCTTCTTTTTTTACCAATAATGCTACTTCTAATGGAAAACCAAAACTTATAGCATCAATTACTTTTTCTGCAATGTATTCATCTTCTGGATTTCCATCTATTGTAACCTCATTATTTTTTACCATTACTTTTACATCTAATGCTTTCTCGAGTTTTCTGTTAAATTTAATTATCTTCTGAGATTCATCAGAAATAAGGACTTTCATAATTATATTAAGAAATAATAGGTTTTAAGTATTTTTATTTTAAAATTCACTTTTGTCTGCTTCAAGATAGCCTTTTCTTTTAAGCCAGTCCACTTGATTTGGTTTGTATTTTAGTATGACATCTCCTTTATCTTTGTCCAATTCCCACAATTCAATAATAACAACATCTTTTGGGCGAAGCCAAAGTTTTCTTTTTAGTCTTCCTGGAACACGGCAATTTCTCATTTTTCCATCAAGACAGTTAACCATCATCTTATTCCCCCCAAATCGCTGTTCAATTATTCCCATAACTTCCCTATTTCCTCTTGGCAATGGAACACGAGTTACAACTTGCTGTTCCCCGTTTTCAGAATTTTCTTCTTCATTGTCCGTAATTTCTTCATCGTTTTCTATTTCTTTCTTCATATTTATCTTGAGAAACAAGTGTTTATAAAAATATTGAAATATGTTTTGGATTGGATAAATGCTTAAAAAGTGATAGAAAGTTAGAAAAGTATGACTAAAACAATGAGAGACCTTCTTTTAGAAGGAGGAGTTAAAGGCAAAAGATTTATTGATAAAAAATATCTTGCTCCTAAAGTGCTTATCTATGAAGTAAATGATATAGAGGGCCCTAATGGTGATGGTAAACCCTTTGCTACAATACATGGTGAGGTAATTTCTCCAGAAGGAGCTGAATCTTCATACACCATGGATTTAATTAATTGTTTAACTAAAAAGAAATCTCCATCCTTTTAGGATGGGGTTTCCCCTAACAAGATTT
>JBBSXF010000104.1:0-14218 GCA_038045905.1 Nanobdellota archaeon | reverse complement strand
TATTTATTTAAACTTTTCATAACTCCATTTTTGATGGAACAAACTCCAAGCATAAGAGAAGATAGAATAAGAAAAATAACTCATATTTATTATTCAAATCCTAAAATACAAAAAGCAATTTTTGACTTTGCTGTTAACAGAGAAGTTTGTCCAAGGTATTTTGAGGGATTTGGAAAGCGTCCAGATTGCCTTCAATATGAATCTGATGTTTTCGAGCTTGTAAAAAAAGGAGCAACTTCTTTTCATTGTTCAGAAGAAATTTGGGACAACCCCTTAAACATCCAAACAGGAATGAATGTGAAACAGCTTAATGATTTAAGAAAAGGATGGGACTTGATTTTAGATATTGACAGCAAATATATTGATTACAGCAAAATTTGTACAAAAATTTTAATTAGTTTCTTAGAATTCAGTGGAGTAAAAAATGTGGGGGTGAAATTTAGTGTTTCAGGAGATACTCCCCTCCTAATTGAAAAAGGGGGAGAAACTTCTTTAATCTCAATTTCAGAAGTTATTAATCAGATAAAACAAGGAGAAAATTTGAGAGTTTTATCTTTAGATAAACATAGAAAAATTAAACTTTCAAAAATTTATGGATTCTTAGAACATAAAGATTTAATTTACGAGATAACCCATTCTCAAAGCACCCTCCCCCTAAAAGTTACGGGGCATCATTCGGTTTTTGTTTGGGATAAAGGAGATATAATTCAAAAGAAAGTGGAAGAATTAAAGAAAGGAGATTTTTTAATTTCTTATAATTCTTTAGAAAATCCTCTTATAAAAAAAGATTTAAAGATAATCAATGAATTTGAATTTAATAAAAATCAACATTCTAAAAAATTAATCAAGAAAGAAATATCTGTAAATGAAGATTTAATGCGTCTTCTTGGTTATTTTTTGGCAGAAGGACATGTAACAAATAGAATTAATCAGGTTGGATTTACTTTTAACAAAAATGAAATCTCTTATATAGAAGATGTTAAAAATATTCTTTCTTCATTAACTGGTAAAAAAATTTCTTTAAGAAGTCCAAATCCAAATTCAGTTCAAATTCTAATCCATTCAAAGGAATGGGCAACGTTCTTTGATAGTTTTTGTGGCAAGAAAAAAGATAAACATGTTCCCCCCTTTGCCTTTAGACTACAAAGGGAATTGTTTTTAGAGTTATTAAAAGGATATATTCGTGGAGACGGATATAAAAAAGGAGAATATGGTATCGTGGTAAAATCCGTTTCAAAAAAACTTATCACAGATATGATTTGGCTTTGTAAATTAAATAATATCTCTTGTACCCTCTCTTCTGAACAGAATAAACCCCATAAATTACCTCAAGGAACTTTTTTTAAGGGAGGTTTAGTTTATCTTTTAAGAATTCCTAAGTCTGAATTAAAGTCTTTAGAATTTCATAGAAAAAGAAATAAATTTTCTCCTTATGC
This sequence comes from Nanobdellota archaeon, assembly GCA_038045905.1. Lineage (GTDB taxonomy): Archaea > Nanobdellota > Nanobdellia > Pacearchaeales > GW2011-AR1 > RBG-13-33-26. The sequence goes on along the minus strand of JBBSXF010000104.1, from coordinate 12,782 downwards.
CGGAGATAAAATCTTTCCTGTAGATGGTTTAAAAGAGGTTTATTATCAGGTTAAACCCAAAAAGTTTAATTCTCATAGAGCAGAACAAATGACCCTTAAGAAAGAGATGGCAAATTTGGGCAGGATAAAAAAAGTTTTGGATTGGTTTGAAGAATTTAAGAAGATAGATTTTAATGAAAATTCTCAAAAGATTTTAGAAGATTATAAAAAATTATTTAATTCGGACATTTCTGTTGTTAAAATTGAAAATATTTCAAAAAAAGGAGATGAATTAGTTTATGATGTTTCTGTAGAAGAAACCGAATCTTTTTTTGGTAATTGTTACCCTTTATTGCTTCACAATTCAGGAAGCAAAGGTTTCCATCTTATTATCCCATGGAAAGCTTTTCCTAAAGAGATAAATGGAGTTAAGACTTCTGAAAAATTTCCAGATTGGGCAAGAATTCTAACAAAATATATCATGGAAAAAACAAAACCTAAATTAATAGAAGAAGTTACGAAACTTTATTCTCCTAATAAATATGTACGAGATAGAGAAGCCCCAAAAGAAGTTATGCCTGACTTGGTTCTTGTTTCTCCACGCCACCTATTCAGAATGCCTTATTCCCTCCACGAAAAAACCGCATTAGCAAGTGTAGTTTTAGATAAGCATACAATATCTGACTTTCAACTAAAAGATGCAGACCCATTCAAAATAGAAATAAAAAATTTTATGCCGAATTGCAAAGAAGGAGAAGCAACTCGTTTATTAATGCAAGCTCTTGATTGGGACAAAGAAAATTCTCCAAAGGAAGAAGAAAAAAAGAATTTTGAATACAAGCCAATTCAAATTACAGATCGTTCTGAAAAAAATTTTCCTCCTTGCATGATAAATATCCTCAAGGGAGTAAAAGATGGAAAAAAACGTGCACTTTTTGCTTTAATCAATTTTTTTCGTTCAGCGGGTATGGAAAAAGATGAACTTGAAAAAACTCTTTATTCTTGGAATGAAAAGAATCAACAACGTCTTCAAACTGGTTATATCAAAACGCAAATTTCTTGGGCATTAAAAAGAAAACCAATAATGCCTCCAAATTGTATGGAGTTCTATCAAGGAATTGAAGTATGTTCTCCAGACGCACTTTGCAAGATAATTAAAAATCCAGTAAATTACATCGTGAAAAAAAATTTTCAGTCAAATAGAATCAAATTGTCAAAAAATAAAGATAATTTTAAAAACAAGGGCTAATTAGATTAATCATGAAAAAAAAGGGGTGGTTTATTTTTTTATTTCTATTAGTTTTATCTGCATTTCTTGTTACAGCAGAAAATCAAACTGCAACAGACACTAAAGCGTACGCATGTCTTGAAAGCAAAGTAGTTGATAAATGCTCAACTCTTTCTGCAGAAGAAAAAATATTCTCGCTTTTGGCAATAGGAAAATGTAAAAGTGAGCTTCTCGGAGAAGAATCTTCAGAAGGCTGTTGGCCAAAAGACAATTGTCAAATAAAAACAACTAGCCAAGCAATATTAGCTTTAAGAAAGGTCGGAGATAAGGCAGTAAAGGCAGAAGATTGGATTTTATCTAAGTCAATAAATTCCCCTAATGTAGAATGGTTCTTACAAGTAGATACAAGCGATAAATCTTCATGCACAGTTTCTTATTCTGAGAAGTCTTATGTTTTTTCTTTGAATGAAAATAAAGAAATAAGTAGAAACGCAGGAACCTGTTTAACTGTCTATCAAGATTATTGGTTTAAAGTTTCTCCTACATGTTATGGACAAGAATTTAAAATTTCTTGTGATGATACTTTTTCAACTTCATTGCTGTACAGGAAGAAAAACTCTCAAGCTACTTACGACTTTTATGTTTCAGACAAAACAAGCACAGCTTCTGGTGAAGGAACTACTACAGAAAAAATAGACTCTTCCTGTTTTTCAAAAGGAACTTCGTGCGATTATGAATCTACTCTCTGGACAACAGTTGTTTTGAAATATTTAGGAAAAGATGTTTCTTCTTACATTCCCTATTTGATAACAATGTCCGAAGAGAATTCTAAGTTTATTCCAGAATCTTTTTTGCAGATTTTAACAAACAATTTCAAAATAGACTTATTGTCAAAGCAAAGAAAAAGTCAATATTGGGACGAGTCTGGAGATAAATTTTATGACACTGCTGTTGCTCTTTTTCCATTTCAAAATGAAGAAACTTTAACAGAAAAAACAAATTCAAAAAACTGGCTTCAAGAAGTTCAGGGAAATAATGGATGCTGGCAAGACAACATACGAGCTACTGCTTTCTTACTTTATTCGTTATGGGCAAAAAAAATAGCAATGTCCAATACAACTAATTCTGATATCAAAGATTGTGAATCTTCAAATTATTTTTGTTTGTCTGGTGCTTCTTGTTCAAGTGCCGGAGGAAAAACATTATCCGATTATAGTGATAGTTGTTTTGGAACAAATGTCTGCTGTGATAAAAAAGAAGAATTAAAATCATGCTACCAAGAAAGAGGAGAACTATGCTCTTCTGGGGAGGAATGTTTGGGAGGAACAGAAGTTGGTGCTTCTGATTCAACTTCTGAAAAAATCTGTTGTGTAGAAGGAACTTGCGGAGTTAGAAAAACCTCCGAATGTGAATCAAATCAAGGAACATGCAGAGATTCTTGCCCAAGTGGTGAGATTGCAAATTCAGATTCCTGTTCTTCTTCAGAATTATGTTGCGTTCCTTCACAGCAAAATAATTTCCCCCCAATTATCATCATCTTAGGAATCTTGATTATTCTTACAATAATAGGAATTATTTTTAGAAAAAAATTAAGAGAATTACTTTTAAAATTTAAATATCGTTCTGGAAAAGGAAAACCATCCAGCGTCCAAGGAGGGCCGAGATTCCCTCCAACCTCTTCTTCAAGAGTTTATCCAGGTGCAGTTCAAAGAAGAATAATTCCAAATCAAAGTCAGCCAATTCAAAGACACCCTGTTCAAGGCAGAAATGAAGTTGATGATGTACTTAAAAAATTAAAAGAAATCGGCAAATAATTTATTTTCCAAATCATCTGTTTTAATCTCGCTCATCAGCCTTGAGCAGAATTGTAAAGGGAAAATGTGTGAGAGAAAACCGATAAGGTTATCTTCAGTCCTAATAAACTTTATTAACTTATTTTCTATTAACAATTTATGAAAAAGAGTATATTAATTATTTCGGTTATAATATTATTACTTCTTCCCTTTGTTCTTGCAGTTGAGTTTGAAGTTAAAGATCAATTTAATCAAGGAGAAACTATTATTGCAAAAGTTTCTGGGACTTTCATATCTCCTTTAATTAAAAACAATGTTTTGTTTTACAAGGAACATACTCGAATTCCTTTAGAATATGATGTGAATGGAGCAAATGGAGAATATTATATTTATGCACTTCTTGCTGATAAATCAGCAGGGAACTATTCTATTTCTATAGAGAATGCACAATATAAAAAAGGAGATGAAATAATCAATGAAAAAATTGTCAAGAATTTTTCTATAACTAACAATATGGCAGATTTCTCTGTAAATCCTGGATTTGTCTTTCCTTCTGGAGACTTTTCTCTAAGTATTGAAAATTTGAAAGACACACAAATCTCGGTTAATGTAAATACCAACATGAATGATTCTGCAGAAAGAAAACTTTTTATTTTGCCAGAAATATCTGACGGAATTTCTATTCCTTTGGTTTCTTGGCAAGAGAAGCAAATAATATTCAAAGCAAATCCAGGTCAAGCAGCATTAAAAAAAATAATCTTGCAAACAAATAATACTTACTATGAGATTCCAGTTTCTCTTCCCGCATTAGAGGGAAACCAAGAATCTATCTTCAGTTTAGAGCCATCAAAATTCATCTATTCTTTTCCAACAAATTCCCCAGTAAAAAAAACAGTTTATATTTACAATACAGGAAATAGTGAAATGAAAGATATTTCTATTTATTTATCTGATTCTTTAAAATCAGTAGCAAATACCTCCTTAACAAATATTGAAAAATTAGGTGCTGGAGTAAACATGCCTATTGAATTGACTTTTTCTTCAGTAACAGAAACAGAGGTTGAAGGAACTTTAAAAGCAAAGACAGGAGAAACAATTGCTTACTCTTCTATAGCTTTAAAATTTATTAATAATTATGTTGCTCCTTTAAATCAAACAGAACAACCTTCAGGGCAGTTCTCAGAAAAAACATGTGCAGAATTGCAAGGAATTCAATGCAATAAAGAAGGTTACAAATGCAGTAAAGATATGACAAAAGCAAAAGATGGATGGTGTTGCAAAGGAACTTGTGATGCAACCGCAACAAGTTCAGCAGGAAAAGTGATTGCAATAATTATAGTTATAATCTTAATTGTAGGAGTAGTTTGGTTTTATTTCAAAAAATACAAAAAAGCAAAAAAACCAGTTAATTTGCTTGAAGTTGCAAAAGGCAAAGACGAAATCAAATAGTGAAATCTAAATGTCTTCCAGAATCTTCTTCAGGCACTATCTCTCCATTAGAATTATATCTTGATTGAATTCCATTTGAATTTGATGAAGGCGCAATCTTTTTGGATTCTCTTTTTAATCTTCTTGCTATTCTTTCCTCTTCTTCATAACTCGGCAATTTGCCAACTTCACCAGCTTGTCTGACTGGCTGATAAGAATATCCAGAACCCTCTATAGAAGTGATAACTATTTCATCTAACACCTATTTAGAATGTACCTGCTCTTTTTCTATTTTTTCTTTTTGTCTTCTGTGCTCTCTGTTAATGCTTTCAATTTTTTTTCAAGAATCAATTTTTCTCCTTGGGTTATTCTAGTTATTTCTTCATAGCCATGTAATCTTCTTGTCAATTCATCAAGTATATCTCCCCAATCAGAATTTGTCATGGAAATGTTTTGTGGAGAAAGAATTTCTATATGGGCGGGCATGTATTTGAACATTAAAATTGCAATATTCAACATATTATCAGCCTCTATCTCAATCTCGGCAAAGTTAGTGTAAAAATCTTTTTGATCTTTCATTAAAACCGATTCATTTACTTTGGAATCTGTAACCTTAACTCCCTTTTCTGCCCCAATTTTTTTTATAAGTTCATTTAAGCTTTCTGTTAAATATTCTGGAGGTCTGCCTATAACTTCTAAGATGAATAGTGCACTTATTTTTTTATTCTCTAAACTCATTTCTATTTTTTCTTTTGTTTAATAAGAATAATGCTCCGAAGATAATACAAAAGGAGATTATTCCATAAAAAGGGAGGTTCCTTTTCAAAAATTCTTTATTATCTTCGCTTTTTATATCTTTTGAATTTACTGCATTTAATGTTATAGGAGTAAGATTTATTGTTTCTGGCTCTTCTTGTGAAGCAGTTATTTCATCTTCTTTAATTGTTTCTTGTTTAACACTCTCTTCTGGAACAGATTCTTCTTTTATTTGAACAGAAGTAGAATTTTCTTTAGTTGGACTAGGGGAAGTAGTAGAAGGAGTTGTTTCTTTTAGAGGATTAGCTTCATTTGTACTAACACAATCATTCTCTTTTCCCTTTGTAGAATTTATAAATTCCCAATAATTGCTACATAATTGATAAGTTAAATCATTATTTTTATCATCTTTCTTAGCCAATAAGTCTGCTTTATCTATCAACTCTAAACTTTTATATAAGGAGACGCTTTCATCTGTATTGTCAAGCCATTGTTTGGAAAAAGTATACACAAAATATCCATTAAAACTTCCACTTAAGTTAATGGTTCCTCCATCTTTATTTATTAATTGATATCCTTCAAGAGAAATTTCTCCTTCGTTATACAATTCAACCCATTCATTGCCAGCATCATCGCCAAGAGGGTTCATCTCAACTTCATTTATCCTGATTGCAGAGATAACATCAAATAGTAAAACCAATGCAAATAGCAAAAACACCTTCTTATTTAGCATCTTTTAAGATTGTTTTGATTGTGGTTTCTAAATCAACATAATCAATAAAAGGAATGTCAAATATCTTTAATAATTCATCGATGAGTATATCCATCTCTTTTTGAAATTCTTTATTCACTGCTCTTGCTCCATCATTGATAAGATATTTTTCATTGATAGGAATTTTAAACAAATATCCATAACTTTTCATATGCTCCAATATGAAAGGTTCTAATGCTTTGCTCCTTCCAAATTTTCTTACATAATATGCATAATTATCCAATAAACTTCTATCACAAACAAGATAATCACATTTTTCTTCTCTTTCTATTTCTTTTAAATATTGCATGAAGAGAATCCACGTCTGAGCCTCTTTAGTGGTATTTTCATTTATCGGAAAAGGACATTCTCTAGCCACCTCTCCAAGAATATCAACATTAAATCCATTTTCTTTCAATTTAAGTGCAATACCATATGCAGAAGTTGTTTTTCCTGTACCGTGAGTTCCTATAAGAGCTATTTTCATAACTAAAAAACAGAATAATCAATTTTAAAGATTGTTATTGTGTATTACTATTTTCATCATATTTTTTGTTAAAATCAATGTATTGTATGCCATTATCTTCTTTATCTTTTCCCTTTTTTGCAATTAAAATTCTTGAAAATATTTTATTTTTTAAATACCAAAAGCACATTCCCTTTTCTATTTGGTCTAAATATCCATTTGTTTTAACTTCTAATCCAATTACTTCAAAAATTTCTTTATTCTCTTTTTTTACATATTCTTCAGGAATTGAAGTTCCTTCAATTGTTTCTTCCTCCTCTTTTTTATCAATTCTTTTAAAACAAACAAAGTCAGGAAATCCTGTCCCGATTGTTAAAATTTTTGAAAAAGGGTTGTATTTTCTTTTTGCAGGGACAACTTTATTTTTATCATAATCAACAGTATTAATCCATTTGCTTACTACCCATCCTTTCTTTTCTAAATCTTCTCGAATTTTTGTTTCAAATTTCTGTCCTGCCACTCTGCTTTTTTTCCCACGTTTAGATTTTTCAGAAGGTTTGGTTATTTCTTCATCTACCATTTTACAAGTCTCGTGCTTGAATCGTTCTTCTTTTATTTGCTTTAGCTCTTTCAATAGCATTAACTAAAATATCCTCAACTTTTTTATCTAAAGCAAGTCCAACTTCTTCTGCAACACTAGAAATAGAATTTTCTTTATCTAATTCCATTATAACTTTGCGGATATTTGATTTGATTACAATTCCCATATTTTCTACCATGGTAGGTTCTTTTTAAGAACCCCCTTTAGCTTAATCCAACTTGTTCTTTTATATTTTTAATTCCTTCTATAGCAATCTCAAAAAAATCATCAAGAGAAAATCCCAGATTTTCTATTTCTTCAATAATCTGTCTGTTGCATCCCGCAGCAAATGCTTTATCCTTAAATTTCTTTTTAAGTCCTTTTGCTTCCATATCAGAAATTTTTCCGCCCCGCATTAAAGCATAGGCGTGTATAAGTCCAGTCAAAGTTTCAGACGAGGCAAGAGCATATTCAATTTTTTTAGTTCTTTTCTTATCTTTAAGTCCTGCACAATCATATCCGTATCCGTGAGAAATAATTATTTCAACAAACTCATTATCGAATCCAGCATTTTTTAATATTTCAGGAGCAAGGGTTAAATGTTCTTTAACATTGTTTTTTGTCAAGCTCCAATCAACATCATGCAACAAGCCAAGCATTCCATAATAATCTTCATCTTCTCCAATCTTTTTTGCTAAGCTTCTCATAATTGCTTCACTTTCTAAATAATGATTCATATCAGAATCTGATTGAGGATATTTTTTTAAGAGTTCAATTGCCTGTTCTTTAGAAATAGGAAGTTTTGACATTTTATGGTTTCATTAATTTATTTATTCCATTTACTAAATTATTAAAATGTTCTTTATTTTCTCCAATAACCTTTGCAGATAACATAGCAGTAACTAACCCAAATATAGAAAATAGTAAAATTCCAATTAAATACCAATCTCCAAAATTAATTACCGAGGAGAATAACTCTTTAAAATTAAACTTATAATCTTTTGCTATTATTTTAAATAATTCAATTGCATTAGTTAAGAATATTGCAGAAGCTAGTCCAAAATATAAAAATAAATTATTCTGATTCCAAAATTTTGCCTTTGATTCTATATCTTTTTTGGATTCTATTAATTTTTCTTTATTTATTATCATTTTTTTTAAGATTTTTTTCAGTTTAAATTCCTAAAGCTTTTTTTCCAGCTTCGCTTACAATATTAATTAAAATTTCTTTAAGAGGATCTCCAACACTTTTCCCAACTTTACTCATAATTCGTTTAAATCTTAATGCTGCCACTTGAGTATTAGGAGAATCTTTTGTTAATTCATCTAAACTCTTCTTTAAAATTTCTTTTTCTTCTTTAGTTAAATTATCTATCTCTTCAGCCAATTCCTTTGCTGCAACTAACCCTCTTTCAGTCCACGGATAAGGACTTCCACATTTATAACAAAATTTTGGAGCGGGAAAATTAAATCCTATCGCCATTACTCCTGGAACATAATACTCCCCTCTAATATTTGCATTACATTTTTCACATTTAGTAATTGTCTTTTCCCCACATTTGTCACAGAATTCTTGATTATGCTGGGGAAATTCATTTACTTCTTTATTTATAACGTGTCCATTCAAACATATTTGTGCAATGTCGTATCCTTCAACCACCATTTTTATCTTGTTTTTTCTACCTTTTTAGTATCAGTAAACCTTCCAGGTTCTGGATTTCTTATTGTGTGTGTTATAGTTTTCTCTCTTTTATCTTCAATTGTTCTTTTAATTATATTTTTATCCTCTTCGCTTTCTGGTTTCATTAATGGGAATATAACACATTCTCTTGCCGGTTTGTCGACGAGATATGCAAAGAATCTTTCTGATAATCCAAATCCACATGTTGGAGGCATCCCATGTTTTAATGCTTCAACAAAATCTTTGTCGTGATTCATACTTTCTGTATCTCCCTTTTCTTTTTTCTTCATTTGTTCAACAAATCTTTCTTCTTGGTCCAAGGGGTCATTAAGTTCAGAATATCCATTCCCCATCTCTGTTCCAGCGATTATAACTTGAAATTGTTGAACAACTCTGTCATCTTCCGCACTTCTTTTTGCTAATGGGGCAAGTTCAACTGGCTGGTTAATTAAGAAACCAGGGCCACTAAGAGTTTTTCTGCAGTATTTCCATAGCAAGTCCACTAGTCTCCATTTGTCTACTTTAGAATCATATTCCATCTTTAATTCATCAAGTTTTTTCTTTATTTTTTTCTCATCATCTTTATGAATGTCAATTCCTGTTTTTTCTTTTATCAACGTTTTGTAATCATATCTTTTCCATTCTTTTCCTAAGTCAACTTCAAATCCATGAGTTTTAAATTTCATTGTTCCTAATACTTCTTTAGCTATTTTTTTGTACATTTCTTCAACAAGTTTCATTCCGTCGTTGTAATCTGCATATGCCCAATAGAATTCCATCTGGCTATAATCTTGAAGATGTTCCATATCCATCCCCTCATTTCTAAATTGTCTTCCTATTTCAAATGTTTTGTCATACCCAGCAACCATCAATCTTTTTTGCCATAATTCTCCCATAGAGATTCTTAAGTAAACATCAATGTTTAACGCATTGTGATGTGTTTTGAATGGAGTTGCCGCCGCCCCGCCAGCAGAAGTTTCCAATGCGGGAGTTTCTACTTCTAAAAATCCTTTTTCAATCAAGAAATTTCTTATTGTCTGCCAGAATTTTGCCTTCTTAACAAATAATTCTTTTGTTTCTGAATTCATTAAAATATCCAGGTATCTCTTTCTTAGTCTTTCTTCATCATCTTGCAGTCCATGAAATTTTTCAGGAAGGGGAAGAATTGCTTTAGAGAGAAGAGTTAAATTTTTCACAAGAATTGAAATTTCATTTGTTTTTGTCTTGAATATTTCTCCTTCAATTCCAACAAAGTCTCCAGCATCAACATATTTATTAAAAAAAGAAAAAACTTTATCTGGAGTTCCTCCATCTTGAAAAACTATCTGTATGTCTCCAGAAAAATCTCTTAATTTTGCAAACGCAATCTTCCCCAAATCTCTTTTTGTAATTAATCTTCCTGCTGTTTTAACTTTAGCATTCATCTTTGACTTCAAGCATTCATTAACGTTCTCTTTTTTGTCAAATTTCGCAGGATAAGGATTAATTTTATCTTTCTTAATCTCGTTAATTTTCTTTATTCTTTCATTAACTATTTGTTCTTCTCTAGACATTTTTCATTTCCTCCCTGAAAAATTCTAATGGAAATCTTTGATTTGCTTGTCCCATGTTTGAATTAAACAAAACTATTTTAAATATTTATCTTAAAAAAGTTTAAATAGGTTATTCTATTAAATTATCTATGAAAAAGAGAAGAATGAAAAGCTGGTTTAATAATAAGAAGCACGAAAATTATTGCGATTGTCATTGTGCAAGCACAGGAGCGTGTGGAGGAGGAATTTATTTTATTGGATTTATCGGGGGTAGCAGTTTATTATCTTCAGCAGTCAACAACTTTTTGGACAGGAGTTTTGGGAATTCTAAAAGCTCTTGTTTGGCCTGCATTTTTAGTGTATAAGTTATTAGGATAAAAATAGAATTGTAATATACTTCTTTAATTGTTGTTAATAATAAAACCTTCATGTATTGTTTAACTATTGAATTACGTGAATGAAAAAGAGGGGATAAAAATTTGCCCGTTTAATTAATAATCTCTCTTTATATAAGTTGAATAAAAATTTTTCCAGAATTCGGAATCTGCTATTTGATACATCATTTTAATAATTCTTTTCCTTAACCATCCTGTAATTAATTCTATAACTGCTAAGATGCCCCCTATGACCATAAAAGTAGAAGGTATGATTAAATTTGGTTCTGGTTTTTCAATTAATACCCAGATTCCAATTAACCCATTTAAAACAAGTACAATTAACAGAAATTTCCACATAAATTTGTAGTAGAATATTGAATGCATTTTATTTCCTATCCAGTTCCTCATTTAACAATTCATCAACAAGAACTTGAAATTTATCTTCTCTTGAAACATGAGCATATTTTATCTTTTTGAAATTTTCTTGAAGTTTTTGCACTTTTAGAAATAATCTCATTAAATCCTGATTTTTAACTTTGTATTCTCCTAAAAGTTGTTTTACAACTAATTCAGAATCTAGAACACAGGTTAATTCATCTTTGGTAAATTTAGAAGCAAGTTCAAGGGCTTTAATCAATGCTTCGTACTCTGCAACATTATTTGTTACATATTTTCCTATCTTTGCGGAATATTTTGTAAGAATTTTTTCATTGTCTCTAACAATTACTCCAATCCCTCCTAATCCCGGGTTTCCCCTCGCACCGCCATCGGAGTTAGTGTATATCATTTTCAATTAGATATGTAATACTTTAAACTCTTTAAAATCTTGAAATTTTTCTTCTTGAATGTCCACTTTTTCAATTCTAGAATGCTTAGGTCCTTTTTGGCACAAATCAACCATCTTCTCTACGTTTTCGTTATCTCCTTCAATAAAAACTTCTACTCTTCCGTCTTCTAAGTTTCGAACAAATCCTCTAATATTATTTCTCTCTGCATTATCTTTAATAAATTGCCTGAAAAAAATTCCCTGAACTATTCCTTTTATGTATAATCTTACTGACTTTTTCATAAAAAAATTAAGTTAAAACAAGTTTTAAACATTGTTATATAACTTTTTATACTCTAAATTATTATTTCAATTATGAAGAAACAAAAAATACTTAATGTTTCTAAAAAAATAGCTATTTCATTCTTTTTATTATCTCTAATTCTTATAATCGGTTCATACATACTTTATCATTTTGTTATTGTTGGACAGACAGAATGTGGAAGTCCATGTTCAAGTTGGCTTAGTCCAATACTTTCAACTCAATTATGTATACAAATGTGTGTAGTACAAGACATCCCTCATCCATTTTATTCTTCATTACTAAAAGTAGGGGCTTTGTTATTAGCTATATCTATTATTCTCTTTTTATTAAGTTACTTCAAATTTAAGAAGCATTATTAACTAATCATATATCTCTATAATCCAATTCGTTATTAACAACAGCAACAGTCTGCGAGGCAAAATACATTTTATTTCCAACAGAAACCAAGTTAGACATATCTTTTAATCTTTTTAATTCTTTTTTAGGAAGTCCTTCATGGTCTCCCAAAATAAAAACACAATCTTTTCCAATATCCGCTTGTCTAATATCTTCTCCTCTTTTGTCCAATAGAAAAATTTCTTTTCCTTCTTTATCCATTTCTTCAATCAATTTTAAAAAACTTTTTTTCTCTACAAAACACCCAGAAAAAACTTCTGTCTTTTTTCCTTCTTTGTACTTGTATAAAATTTTCTTGATTAAATTTCCAACATCTTTCTTGCTTATTTCCAAATCATCTGTTACTTGAATTTCAATATGTTTTGGAGGGTCAGGCTGTCCGTAAAAAACAAAATGGAATTTCATATCTTTTCTAAATCCGTGAGAAAGAAAAACTCCCTGAATAAAGCTATGAATAGCAATATCCATTCTTCCAGCTTTCATTAAATCATTAGTATCAAAATTGCCAGAGGTTCTTGCACTCTGTGAAAAGTAAACAAATTCTCTCATTTGACAAACTCCTGTTTGGCGAATGAATGGAAAATCTTTGATTTTGCTTGCATAAAACAAATAAGAAGGGGGAAGTTAAAAAGTTATTTATTCCACTTCAATATTAGTTTCAATCACTAATCCTAAAAGTTTTCCCTTTCCCCGTTTTTCTTCTATCTCATAGCCGTATGGAAAA
>JBBSXF010000103.1:0-8316 GCA_038045905.1 Nanobdellota archaeon | reverse complement strand
GCATTGTGTGGATAAGAGCTGAATGCATCTAAGCTCGAAGCCATCCGCAAAACGACTCAACTAAGGCCGTCTAAGAAGAAGACGTTGATAGAGTTGCTGTGTAAGATTCAAGCTCACGCGAGAATTTCAGCAGACAACTACTAAAAGCCTCAATGATATTTTATTATTTATAGTAAGATATCGATTATGTTTTCTAAACACACGCTATTCCGATAGTGTCCGGGATCTTCTACTGCTTATTCATGAAATATGATTTCTATAAATTTTTATATATAAGAATAATCATTATATTAATGGATAAACTCATAAGGAATCTATTAAAAAAGATAGAAAATTATTCTTCAAAAGAAATAATTGTAAGTGATTATTGTAAAGAGAAAATGCAACAAAGAAATGTTGAAGAATCTTTAGTTATTTCTACATTGTTTTCAAAAAGTCTTTGCTACGCAGAAGAACAATTAAAAGAATTTCAAGGGAAACCTGAAAAAAGATATAAATTGATTTTTCCTATAAGCTCAAAATATTACCTCATAATTATATTAACCTTTAATCAAAAAGCTTTAAAAGTTGTGAATGTTATTAAAACTAGTAAGAGGCTAGATCAACTATGGAAAAAAAACAAATGTTAATTGGATATGATAAAGAGGAAGATATGTTTTCTTTATTTAAAAAAGATAGAAAAGCTAAATTTAGTCAGGAAATAAATTTACCCGATGGAGAGATGATTGTAGATTTTTCTTCAGATGGATTAGTTGCGGGAATAGAATTCTTTAATGCCTCCAAATATTTTCCTCAATTAAAAAAAATATCTAATAAAGATAACATAAAGGCACAAATGAGTGTAAAGTATGGAGAGAATGCAATATCTATTTTTTATGTAATTTTATTGCCAGAAGAAATTAAGATATCTAAAGAGGTTATAATTTCTCCGTATAGTAAAAAATTAATTTTAGAAAATTAATTCTAATCATTAATTTTATATTTCCCTTATTCCAATATCTTCTGTGAGAATCAAAGACCTTCCTAAAGACAGCAAACCAAGGGAAAGATTTCTTAAATATGGGGTGGAGGCGTTGGGGGATGCGGGTAACTACTAAAAGCCCCAATGATATTTTATTATTTATAGTAAGATATCGATTATGTTTTCTAAACACACGCTATTCCGATAGTGTCCGGAGTCTTCTACTGCTTATTCATGAAATAATATATTTCTGGGATAATGTTAAGACTTAATTGGAAATCTAAATTATATAATTTAAAAATAATCGGGCTAATGAATAGCCCAAAAATACCTTCGTTATGAAGGAATCAGCAACATGGCTTTGGTTTATTTTTTCCATTTAATATCTGTTTGCACACAAGGTATGTTTTTATTTTTACAGACTGCCTATTCATCTCAAAATTTCTTTATATATTAAGATTGTATATTCGGAGCTGTTTTTGAGATTTCTTCAATAGACTTTAATGCTTCTTCAATTGCTTTAATTTGCTCTTCTAATACATTTTCTTTATCTTCTGTTTGTTCTTTTGCATTTTCAAATTCCTGTTTTGCTCTCTCAATTTCCAACTCTTTTCTTCTTTCTTCTCTTTTATTATCTTCTTGTATATCTTTTTTCCAATTTTCCAAGTCTTTCTTAAATTTTTCAATTTTTTGTTCTTTTCTCTTTATATCTTCTTTAAGATTAGCTTTAGAATTCATAATCTCCAATTTTCTTTGTGTTAATCTCTCGACAATGCTGTATCTTGATTGGCTTTCACCCATTAAAAAAATAATTTTCTAGAACTTAAATAATTGAGGTGTAAGTTTTTGCTTACCCAAATATGAAATAAAAATAAAATTCTTTTAGTTTGAATGTCTCACAACCAAAATTGCAAACAGCTAAGAAATAGATATAAGTGTCCTTATTGTGGAAAGGGATATATGATGGAATGGGCAGTTGAAAATCATAAAAAAGTTTGCCCTTTTGAAGATAAAAAGTCAGATTAATTTGCAAGAAGTATTTTCTTTTTCTTTCTTTTTTTTCTTATAATTTTTTCCTCTTCTGTTAAATAATTTTCTTCACTGATTATACTTTCTCCTGTCTCTTGTTCTAATTCTTCTCTTGCATTTTTTGCAATTTCTCCACCTTTTCTTGAAACTTTAATATGTTCTGCAAACTTTTCTGGATTTTTAGTTCTTTCTATTTCTGAAGTAGAAGCTTCTCCTAACATATTAAAGATTAATTCTAAATCTGTCATGTGGTCTCTTAAATTTTCATTTTTTATACCCTTGAATTTTTTGTATTCGTTAGGAGTCATTCCAAAACTGGCTTTGGATATCTCTGAGGTTAAAATTGCAAAATCATTTTCTTCTTGAACGCCCCTTTTCTTCCATTCATCTATTAAATCTTGCCTTACTGCAATACCTCGCAATCTCTTATCAATCCAGGATTTAGAATAGCCCTTTTTTTTCATAAAGTGCTTTCATTCTTTCTTGTGCAAGTTCTGGATTTTCTATTTCTTGCACTCTTTCATATCCGACTTTTGCTAGCCATCTTTTGAAAGGTTCTGCTTTCTTTGATGGAATTGATTGAATTATCCTAAATATGCCTTCTGTATCTGCTACATCTGTCTCATATTCCTTACCATCTTTTGATTTTAGTTTCAGTTGTACACAAATTGTGGACAACTCAATTTTAGAGAATTCTTTTTCTCTAATTTTAAGCATACTCCAATAATTTCTTGGATTTTCACTTTCAGTTAAAGCCTCAATAATGTCAATAACAGAAAAAAACCATTTGTTTTGAACAAATTTTCTTCTTATTATCTTATCATTGAATATTGCAATATGTGTTTCTTCTTTCTCTGAATTTTCATCGTCTTTATTTTGGTTAGCCATTTTATATGCTTTCTTTAATCTTTAATCTTTAAATTTATTTGTTTTTCCGTCTAAATAAGTGATGATTATCTTTCTCTCTTTTTCATCTTCAGCAAGGTAAGAATATAATGTCTGTCCTCTTTCTAAACAACATCCGTCAACTATCAGTTTGTTAATGGAGATATATGCAGTTGCTCTTTTTAAGATAATCTTACTCTTCCAACCAATCCCAATAAATTTATTTCTCACTCTTATTTTAGGCGCCTCATATATTTAAACCTTGTGGTGCCTAAAGTTTTATATATAAAAATGCATTAAGATAACTATGAAAATACAAAGAAGATTTTTGAGAAAATATAAAGATAAAGACTATTACAAGTATGTAATAAATATCCCTCCAAAAATACTTAAGGAAGCTGGTTTTGAGGGGTATAATAAAAATCTTGAAAATTTTACTATAAAAAGTGAGAAAGGAAAGATTATAATTGTTAAAGGGAAGAAATAAAGTAAGTAGCTTAATCAATAATTTTATATTTCCCTTATTCCTATATCTTCTGTGCGAATCAAAGATATCTCCAAAGAGGGAAGGCCAAGGGAAAGATTTCTTAAATATGGGGTGGAGGCGTTGAGTGATGCGGAATTGTTTGCAATATTATTAAGAACAGGAAGCAAAGGAGAAAATGTAATTGATATGTCAAATAAACTTATTGCACAATATGGTTTAGATAAATTATTTGAATGTTCTTTAAAAGAGTTAGAAAAAATAAAGGGGATTGGGCCAAGCAAAGCTATGCAAATATTGACAATTGCAGAAATTCAAAAAAGGATTAATAATTCAAAAAATCCTGTTAAGAAAATAAGTTGTGCTAAAGATGTTTTTACACTTATGAATGAAAAATTAAAAGACAAAAAAGAAGAACATTTTTACATATTAATGTTAAATACCCAAAACTTTCTAATAACAGATCCTGTTCTAATAACAAAAGGAATTTTAGATGCTTCTATTCTACATCCGCGAGAAGTTTTCAAACCTGCAATTAAAAATTCTGCAAGTAAAATAATTCTTGTTCATAATCATCCTAGCGGAAATACTGAACCAAGTCCTGAAGATCTTGATATAACAAAGAGATTAATTCAAGTTGGGGAAGAGCTCGGAATAAAAGTCTTGGATAGTGTGATTGTTGGGGAAGGGGGATGGTGGAGTTGGGAGGAAAGATAATAAGATTTAGTTATAAAGAAGATTAATTAATTCAGGAATTTTATACCCTTCTAATCTACTGTCTTCTTTTAATGCATCATAGCTTCCAGGAATAAAATGTTGATCTGCTGTGACAAAGAAAAACATTTTCTTATCCTTTTGTATCTGTATCGCACTTGCTAGCACTTTACAATCTTCATGATCTGCTATAAAACTATGGATCAAAGATATTAATGAACTGTCTAAGTTCTCTTCTTTTATGAAGAATTTACTATTTAATTTTTCTAAAAAATAACTGGTTGAAAAATTTAAGAAATTTATCTCATTATCAAATTTGTTTTTAAGACTTGAAAATTCTTCTTTTTTTATATTTGAATAAAGATTATTTGCAAACAGAATATCTTTTTTGTTTAATAAAACGGCTTTTTCAAAAACTATTTCGTAAGAAGTATCTTTAATTTTTTTAAGGACTAAATTATAAATTTCCTTTCTTTTTAGGATTGCTCGCTTTAACCCCTCTTGAACAAAAAAAGAAATCAAAATTTTTTCTTCGTTTTCTTTAACATATTCAAAGCATTTCTTTTTTAGAGAGTCTTTAACATAATTATACTCAAAAGAGTTTATTATTACAGTTATATCCAAAAAAGAATCCATTTTATTCCCTCCATACCTCGCTATCCGTCCATTGATCAATTATTTTTCTTGCTTCTAGATTTATTGTTTCAAATTTAGGGGTAGGTATTTTTTCTGGAATATGTTCCATATAAAATTCATTTAGTTCATTTATGCTTTCCATAGCAAAACTGTTCTTTGTATCTATTATTTGGCCCAAGAGCAAATCCTTTTCACTTAAAGGATATCCTATTTTAATTAAAGAATCTACAAGCATATGGATTGCTATATATTTCCATACACAATCAAAAGTAAGAAAAAGTTTACTGTGAAATTCTTTATTTTCTAGTAATTTTATATATTCTGCACCAGAAACTATCCTATATAATGGAGAAACAATTTGTTCAAATCCTTTATTATAAGCAACAATAGAAGTCAAAAAATTAAAAAATAGGTCAGATAGATTATTATAATCCTTTTTTTCTAATTTCCAATAGATTTCTTCTTTAACAACATAAACTTCATTTTTTGATTTTTGATAATATTCCACTCTTAATTCTCGTATAAGATTCTTTGTACTATTTCTAATCCATCTTTCAATAGCTTTCTTTATTTCTTGTGAATTATCTGGAACAAAATCTGTTGTATAATTCTTTTGGATATCAATAATCATTAAAGGCATTGGTCCGTAAATATACCAGACAATAGGAATTTGTAATTTTAGCTCTGTTGTTATCTCTGCACAAAGTTTAGCTAGTTCTGTTCTTCTTATTTGTTTTCCTGTTATTTCTTTATATTTTTGAATAGCATTATAAAAAATAAATTTAAACAATTTTCTTTCTTCTTCTTTTATTGGAATGTTAAAATAAGTATCTTCTGTAAGCTTTAGATAAATTATTTGTCCATTAAAGATAATCTCCTTAACTTTCTTTTCTTCAATCAAGTCAGCTATGTAAGTTTTAACTGTACTCCAATTTGAACCAATAGCCTTGCTTATTTCTAAGGCATTAAGAGGCTTATCATTTAAAACTTCAAGAATTTTCTGTTTTATTTCTTCAGGGGTTTTTCTTTCAGTTGTTTCTACCATGATTGCTCAACCTCCCCTTTTTCATATATTAACTAAAATAATTTAGTATATAAATGTTATTGCTTGTAGTATCTTGCATTAGATATAGGGAGTATACTTACTACAATCTTTATCTTCTTTATTTATCGTTTTATAATTTAAGGAGGAAGATAATTTTACTAATTCTTTGCTATAATAATACAGGTAACTTAAGGTTACATCATCGGCTGGGAGTGAAAATAAAACGCATACCATGTTTATTTCAAGCAAAGGCCATTTTTTTAAAAGCTTTGAGATAATCTAATTGTAGATTAACGATTCTCTTTCCAATTTCTGTATTTTCATTAATATTTTTTATCATTTCGTCACGATCCATAAATTCTCCGTTATTCCCAAAAGAGATTCTAATTGTTTGGGGGGCTTGTCTGAGTCTCTCAATTACAATTTCTTTTTTTATTTCTTCTATTTTTTCTGTCATATTATTTCTAAATCTTTTAATATTTTTAAGATTTGCTGTCCTAATTTTGTCTTATTTTTAATTTCTTGATAAGCCAAAACCCAGCTAATGGGGGTATCTTTAATTACCACAAGGGTGTTATTTCTTTCTTCTAAAGGAATACTTGAATAAATCTTAAAAAAATCCTCTTCTGCTCCCATAATTAAGTTATACAATTTAAGTTATTAAGCTTTTTGATAAATTTCTCTTAAGTTTTATCTCCCCTTTTTTTGCTTCTGCTGTGAGTTCATCACCTTCATGGAAGCCGGAGGAGGAAAGGATTTCAGAGGGAATATTAATAACATAACGATAATATTCTTTTTTATCTCTTTTTTTAGATAACTGCTTCTGTATCTTCATAAATTTGCTAATGATTAGAATTATTTAAGGGTTTCTGTACAGAAACTACTTTGAAGTAATAATGTCTGTACCGAAAGATATATAAGTTGTCTGTACCTACTTTCTTTATGGCTTATTGTGATTATCGTGGAGTTTTTGCTTTAGGCATGTTTGTTTCATTAATTATTTTTTATGTTGCTAATTTGATTGATGTTGTTATTAAAGAAAGGAGAGAAAAGGATATAAAATGAAGAAAGGTAATAAAATAATGAGAAAAGAGGCATTTAGAACTCTAGATTTATTTGCAGGGGTTGGGGGGATAAGGATTGGTTTTGAAAGAGCTGGTTTTAAGACAACTTTTGCAAATGATTTTGATAAGACGTGCAAAGATACTTATGATTTGAATTTTGCAGAACCAAAACTAGATACAACCGACATAAACAAATTAGATATTAACTCTCTTCCAGAATTTGACATTTTATTGGGAGGTTTTCCGTGCCAGTCTTTCTCTATTGCTGGATATAGAAAAGGATTTCAAGATGAAGAAAGGGGAAATTTATTTTTTAGAATTGCTAAAATTCTGGAAGAAAGAAAACCAGAAGCTTTCCTACTTGAAAATGTAAAAAATTTACAAAGCCACGACAATGGAAAAACATTCAAGATAATAAAGGAAACATTAGAAAAATTAGGTTATCATATCAAATATAAAATTCTTAATAGTATAACCCATGGAAATATTCCCCAAAATAGAGAAAGGATTTTTATTGTTGGTTTTTTAGATAAAGAAAAAACAGATGCGTTTGATTTTCCAAACGAAATCCCTTTAACAAAAAATTTTAGAATGTTTACTGCAAATGAAGCTGATGACAAATATTATTACAATGATAAACCCCTATATGAAAAGATAAAGAATGATATTAATTCTGAATTAACAATTTATCAATGGAGAAGAAGATATGTTCGAGCAAATAAAAAGGGAGTATGTCCTACCTTAACTGCAAATATGGGACTTGGAGGGCATAATGTTCCCATAATAAAAAACCATAAAGGAATAAGAAAACTTACCCCAAGAGAATGTTTTTTATTACAAGGATTTCCAGATGATTTTAAACTTCCAAATAATTTATCTGACTCTAAACTTTATCATCAAGCAGGGAATAGTGTAACTATTCCAGTTATTCAAAGAATTGCTGAAAATATGAAAGATGTTTTAAAGGGTAAAAGAATCAATCCGCAAAAAAGTCTTTTAATCATTGAGCAAGTTTCTTTAAATTTCAATCCAATATGCACACAACATTCTACTCCGAATATTTGTATGAAAAAATAATCTCTTTATAATTTTTTAATTAATTGTTTCCAATCTTCATCAGAATTATGCATCTCTCCCACGCTTTTTACATATCTCCAATCTCTAAATTCCTGTCCTGGAATTGATTTAACCTTATTAAATTCTCCATGAAAAGAAAAACCAGTTATCCAAACAGGTATTTCTTTAAGTTCTTTTATTTTCTTATAATCCTGTTCTCTGTCAAGAAAGTCTTTCACTTTTTTAAAAAAAGAATGTTCTCTCAGTATTCTAAAAAGATGGTCTGAAGGCAATCCTACTCTAACAAAAATATAAATATCTGATTTTCTGTTTGGGGTATCGTACTCTAAGGGGTCAATTACATTAAAACAATTTTTCCATTTACTTGATTTAATTGCTACTCCCAGTTTTAATTTTCTCCATTTTCCTTTCTCTTTTATTC
>JBBSXF010000102.1:0-6601 GCA_038045905.1 Nanobdellota archaeon | reverse complement strand
CGTAAAGAGTTAGCGATAGCTGTGTTGTTTTTTAAGATTCATGCAACACAGCTTTACATATAACAACAATTCATTTAAACGCCGATTAGATGTCTTTTTTTATGAATATTAACTCACTGCTTTTGACAAAAGAAGAATTGCCCATTCTGCATAATGGTTGTTTTCAAATCCCAATTCATCCTAAACTTTTAGATTCTAATCTTAGAATAAACCCTTTAATTGCCAAAAATATTTTTTCAAAAGTTGCAGAAGAATATCGTGCTGATTTAACTGAATATGCTTCTCAAGAAAAAGATATAGCAAAAAGAGAATGGTATGAAAATGTTTTCTTGAAAGATAGGAAAGTAGTAAAGAAAAACAACCAGCAATTTTTTGGCATATGGGAAGATGAAATCAAGTTATCTGATAACGGATTGGTTATTGGATTTTCAATAAGCAGAAATGCAGGGGGAAGTTTATATTTTGCTGAAAATGAAAATAGCTGTATTGGAATTATTCCCAATTGTATGATAAAATTTACTCCCGATAAAGCAAGAGAATTTGAGATAGGGTATGGTGGAGGTGGAATTTCTTCAGCTTTTGTATATTCTTCTCACAATATTGATGATTATCCAGGAGCATTATTTTTGAGAAACTGGGCTATTGAATATATGAATGAAGTTTTTAGAGAATTAGAATAACTTTACACAAACTTCTTCAACCTGCTTTCCAATTCGTCTGCATCCATTGCCCCTACGAAGTTTTCTACAACTTTTCCGTCTTTAAGAAGAACGAAATTAGGAATTGAAGATACATTAAATTTTCTTGCCAATGCTTCATTATCCCCGACATTAACTTTTCCGAATTTTATTTTTCCTTTGAAAGATTCGCTGACTTCTTCAACAATTGGAGCCATCATAACACAAGGCATGCACCATTCTGCAAAGAAATCAATGAATACCAATCCGCTCTTTGCAAATTCGTCAAATTTTTTTCCACTTAATTCTTGAACAGATTCGTTTGTCATTGTAATAAACAATTATCTTGATTTATAAAAGTTATGTAGAAAAAATAACTAAATTTAAATAATCTCCTTTTTTATAAAAAAAATGAATGAAATGCTCGCTTATGAAATAAGAAAAACCCTTTGCAGTAAGCCTGGACTTAGAACAGCTTCTTCTTTTGGGAGAGACACTGCTAGAGAAAGATTAGATGATTTACTTGAATATACAATTGGTAATTCTGGGATTTCATTTCCAGATTATTCTATGGGACCTTTTTTATTAATGAACTATGTTGCTTTTGCACAAAATGATAAATTTCTTAAATTGGTTAAAGAAAATAGAGAAATACTTGAGCTTTTAGGAGAAATAAAAAAAATTTATCAAGACCAAATAATCCCCCAGCATTTATCTGAACCAGAGTTTATAGGATTACATTTGAAAAAATTAGTTAATATTTTTAGATTTAGAGTTGCCAACTTCAGAATTCTATGAGAGAGCAAGAGTGCTTAGAGATAATCTTTTAAGTAAAAGGGAAACTAATGTTCCACAAGAAGTTCTTTATCCTGGATTTTATAGGGGAAAAAAGAAATAAAATTATAACAATATTTTTTTCAATGGCTCTAAAGCAATCCGTGACCAGTTTTCAACTTCACAGTCAGGAGAAGAACATAATTCTTCTAATCCATCTAATCTTTTTGGTTCAACAATTTCTGCTTCTTTATCTTTGGATTCAACTTTTGTTGCATCTGTATTAATTAAATATAAAACTCCAAAATGTACTTTTCCAACACTATCCAATTCATCATTAACATATCCTAATGGGATAATTCCTGTTATCTTTCCAAAAATTTCCAGTTCTTCTAAAGTTACTTCTCGAATCATGCTTTCCCTTATTGGATTTCCTTTTTGATTATCAGAAAATTCTATATGTCCGCCAAATCCCCAAGACCATTTTCCCTGCAGTCTTTTTTCTGTATATTCTTTGTCTTGTGATGCTCTCTTATAAGCAAAAACTTCTTTTCTTAAAAGATTTGCAAGGATAGCATAACCTATTGGTTGCTTGTATATTTTGCTTAACTCTGCATTTCCAAGAGGATGACTTTCAGGTTCACTTGTAGAACCTCTTCTAATAAACTCCATATGATTTAAAATTCTTGATTCATAATCAACTTCTTCGCTTGGTTTAAATCCTTGAAATATTCCTTCAGAAAATAAGTATTCTCTTTTTACTGCTAATATTTGTTGATCTGCTTTTCCCATTTATTTTTAATCTCTTTTTAGTTTATAAGTATAAATCAACTACAAAGTATATATTGGAATATTAGAATTTTCCAGTGCTTCCAAATCCACCATCTCCTCTAGAAGTTTCGGAAAGTTCATTGACTTCGAATATTTCTGCAGTTGTTATTTGTTGAATTAATAATTGAGCAATTTTTTGACCTTTTTTTATTTCATATTCTTTATTTGATAAATTAACTAAAATAACTTTGTATTCTCCTCTATAAGTGTGTTCTATAACTCCCCCCATTGTTTTAATTCCATTTGATGCAACTCCTGATTTATCCCAAATTAATGAAACATATCCTTCTGGAAGTTCAATAGACAATCCTGTTGAAAATAATTTTCTTTCATTTGGTTTTAATATTGTATCTTCTTCAATAGAAAATAAATCCATTCCAGCATCACCAACATGAGAATATTTAGGGATGATTGCAGAAGGATTAAGCTTTTTTATTTTTACTTGAACCATTTTTAGAAGAATTTATTTTATGCTCCACAACCTTTTGTATTTTCCCATCCACATTTTGGGCATTTTTCAAGACAATGCCCCTTTTTTCTCATTTGTGTTCCACATTCCGCACAAAATCCTCCTGCTGGTTCTGAATTTTCCTCTTCGTCATTTTGTTCTGGAGATTTTGTTAAATCATCATTTTTTGGTTCTTCGGGGTCATTAACTTTTTTTCCATTTCCATTTGGTAAAAATTGTAATTCTAAAAAGTGAGCTAAATAATCTACAATAGAATCTGCAGTATGAATTTGTGGATGTCCTTGAACAATTCCATTAGGTTCAAATTTTTGATGTCTAAATTTTTCTATTAGTTTTTCTAAAGGAACACCGTATTGAAGATTTAATGATAATGATATCCCTAACGAAGCCATAAGCCCCCTTATGGTACTTCCTTCTTTATTCATATCAACAAAAGTTTCACCCAAAGTTCCATCTGGATATACTCCAGCCATTAAATATCCTTCATGACCATTCTCGCCATAGCCCCCTATAGTAAATTTGTGAATCTTAGCATCTCTCGTAGCTGGAAGTTTTCTTCTTACTGACTGAACTTTCTCTTCAAGTTTTCCTCTTTTTGAAAAATTTAATGGTTGTTGTCTCTTGCTATTGTCTCTATATAACGCTACTGCCTTAATTCCCATCTGCCAAGCCTCAATATATGTTTTTTCAATTTCTTCTATTGTTGCTTCTTCTGGTAGATTAACTGTTTTTGAAATTGCTCCTGATAAAAATGGTTGAACAGCAGCCATCATTTTTAAATGCCCTTGAGGAGAAATAGTTCGATTACCTCCTTTTGGTTTATTTGAACAATCAAATATTGGAAGATGTTCTTCTTGAATATAGGGAGCTCCTTCCATTGTTTCATGACCATTAATGTAAAAATCAATTTCTTCTATTTGTTTTTCTGAATATTTTTTTTCTTTTAAGATCTTTTTTAATTCAAATGGTTTTTTATTAATTTCTTCTAATTCTTCTTGTTTTAGATAAGGTGCTCCTTTAGAACCATTTCCAGAAACATATTTTTTAATTTCACTTATTTGTACTTCACTATACCCCAAATGTTGTAATGTTGGTTCAACTGTTCCATTCACTAATCTTAAAATGCCTCCTTCTGCAAGAATTTTTGTTTGAACTAATCCTATTTCTGGTTCTATTCCTTTTGTATCACAATCCATCATAAAACCAATTGTTCCTGTTGGAGCTAAAACAGTTGCTTGAGCATTTCTAAATCCATATTTTTCTCCTCTTTCAAGAACACTATCCCAAACTCTTTCTGCTTCTGTTAAAACTTTTTCAAATCCTTTAGGTAATTTATCTTTTTCTATTTTTTTTAATGCTTCTCTATGCATTTTCATAACTTCTAACATAGGTTCTTTATTTTTTTGAAACTCTTCAAATGTTCCTAGATGTTCTGCAAGCTCTGTGGATGTTTCATAAACTTTTCCTGTCATTAAAGCAGTTATTGAAGCAGCTATTGCTCTTGCTTCATCAGAATCATAAGGAAGTCCTAAAGACATTATTAGTGAACCTAAGTCAGCATAACCCATTCCAATAGGTCTATATTTATGGGAATTCTCTGCTATCTTTTTGGTTGGGAAAGAAGATGCATCGATAAGCAAGTCTTGTACAGTAGCAGTTAATCCTATAGTATATTCAAAAGAAGTGGTATCAAATTCCCCGTTTTTTAATAAGAAAGCAATTAATTTTAGTGATGCAAGATTACAAGCACTATCATCTAAAAATAAATATTCTGAACATGGATTAGATGCATGTATATCTCCTGAATTTTTGCAAGTGTGCCATCTATTTATTGTATCACGAAATTGCATTCCTGGGTCCCCACAAAAATGAGTATTTTCTGCAATTCTTCTAATTAAGTTTTTTGCTTTATATTTTGGCATTTTGTCAGCCATTTCTTTATTATGAACAGGAATGGTTTGCCAATCTTTGTCTTCTATAACAGCTTGCATAAAAGCATCTCCTGCCATTACAGAAACATTTGTATTTTGATAATTAATACTCTCTTGAGCTTTGCTATAAGGAATTCCATTATCTATTAACAAGTGCAATAATTCTTCTTCATCTCTTTTTGCATTTATAAATTCTAAAATATCTGGATGACAATCATCTAAAGAATGCATTTTTGCTGCTCTTCTTGTTTTTCCTCCCGATTTAACAATTGCTGCAACTTTATCCAAAAAAGACCAGTAAGCTAAAGGACCAGATGGTTTACCTCCGCCACTTAATTTTTCTTTTGATGAACGAAGAGTAGACAAGTTTGTTCCTGTTCCAGAACCATATTTGAATAACATAGCTTCTTTTACTGCCAAATCCATAATGCTTTCCATTGTGTCTTCCAGACTCTGAATAAAACATGCAGAAGTTTGTGGATAAAAATATTCTTCTCCTTCTTGCAAAGGAATAGCATCTCCTTTTTTTATAGTAACAGGAATTTCTCCAAATGAGGTAGTTAATTTTATTGTATCATCTTTTTCTGCAATTCTCCAACTTTTTGATTGATGTTTTTTGAAATTTTCTGGAACTTTTTTGTGAACTCCTACGTTAAACCAAACAGGAGAATTAAATGCCATTTTTTGACTATAAGTAGTATATGCAAGTTCATCTTGGAATAATTGGGCTACTTCTTGTGATGGAAAATAACCTTGCCTAACAGCCCACTCAGCCATAGTAGAACTGACTCTTTCAACAACATTTTTAATAGAATTTTCTCTTTGGGGAGTATCTTGATCACCATAAAAATATCTTGAAGCAACAATTTCTCTTGCTAGTTGACTCCACTTAGTTGGAAATTCTGCACGTTGAGAGAATAATTTAATATTATTTTCATCTTTAATATCTATATCATAAGTATCCATTGGAAAACTATCTTCTGGCTTTTGTCCTGGTTTAGTAAAATATCTTTCAATTGTCAATCCCTTTTTTTCACTCACCATTTTATAATTTCTTAATCTCCTGTTTAAAATCATTTATGTCCTGAAAGTCTCTATATACTGAAGCGAAGCGAATATATGCGACGTTATCCATTTTCTTTATCTTTTTCATAACAAGCTCTCCTATTTCTGAAGTCTTTACTTCTTTTTTTCCTCTTTTCCTTATTTGTTCTTCAATTTCGTTTATCATTTTGTCTATTTTTTCTTTTGCAACAGGACGCTTTTCAAAAGCACGATGTATCCCAATGTCAAGCTTTTCTCTGTTGAATTTTTCTCTTCTTCCGTCTTTTTTGATTACACTTATATCTTCTCTTGAAACTTTTTCATATGTTGTGAATCTTTTCCCACATTTGAGACACTCGCGTCTTCTTCTTACTCCTTCTGGTGACTCTCGTTTGTCTGTCACTTTAGATTCATTATGCGAACAATATGGGCAATCCATCTTTTTTTGTATCAGTCTTGAACAGCATCTTAAAGGGAAGATCAAGCGAAGGAAACCGATAAGGTGTCCTCGCCATACAAGATGTTGTATATTCAACCTTTTTTGTATGCGTCTGTTGTATGACAGATAATTTTGAAAAATAAATACTATTTAAACATTTATCACTACCAAAAATAATAACAGCAACATACAAGTTTTATGAGGAAATTTTTCAAAATTTATCTAAATTTTATTAATTGAATTTTTATAAAAAAAATTATCGCATAAAGATTTCCACTAATTTGTTTTCAATTTCTTTTATTTTTTCTGTTTTTATTTTTCCAGCTTTGTATTCTATTCTTGAAGCATCTGCAGTAAAAATAAGAGAAACCATAATAAAACTAGGTGATTAGCCGAAATCCGGACTAAACTAACCTCCTTACACATAAAGTAACTA